>JAJRZB010000155.1 GCA_024275455.1 Bacteroidota bacterium
GGAAAGGGGAATTACATCTTATATCTTGGTAATATAGTTGAACAAAAAGGAGTAAGAATTGTTTGTCAATTGGCAAAAGAAATTCCAAACATAAAATTCATACTTGCCGGTGAAGGTAGAGAATTGAAAAATCTAAAAAAATAATTTAGTTATCTCCCAAATATAAAATTTACCGGTTATGTTGGTTCGAAAAAAAAGAATAGTCTAATTAAAAATTGTAGATTTATTATTTTCCCTACGTTATTATGGGAGAGTTTTGGATTAGTAATTCTGGAAGCTTTTAAATTTGGCAAGCCTGTCTTAACTACTGGTTTAGGAGCCACTTCTGAATTAGTTAAACATAAAAGTACCGGGATAATAGTAAAAAATCTTTCAATTAAAAATTTGAAAAAAGCAATAATTAAATTATGGTGTGAATTGGAAACTTTAAATAGTTATAGATATAATTGCGTAGATGAGATAAAAAAGTATACGATGGATAAACACATTTATAAGTTACAAAGTATTTATAATACTTTACTAAACCAAAATTTTAAAAATTATGAGTAAAAAATGAAATTATTTTATTATATAATTCTTTTTTCCTTTAGCCCAATTTTATTTGGTCAAACACATCTTTATGAATATTCGTAAAAAGATAATTCCATAAATCTAGTATTAGAATTAGATAAAGTTAAGTTATTGTCTATCGAAACTCAAAAAGAGAATCATTTACAGGAAGGTTATTTCGATTTGGGTAGGCCAGGAGAATATGCTTTACCGACAAAAGATATTTTTGTTGCCATCCCCAATAAAACAAAAATTACTCTAGAAGAAAAAATATTAGGAGTAAAGCACTTTAGATTTAATTTAGGTTTTAATCCTAAACCAATACTAATAAATGATTCAACAACTTCGTATTCGTTCAAAAATCTAAAATTTAAGAAAAATATCCCTAAACCAGTTGTTAAGTTGTTGGGATTTTTATGGATAGATAATATTTATTGTGCACATATAAAGATAAATCAATATTCTTATAATGATAGAGAAAAAGAAATAACTGAAATAAATAAAATTGCTTTACAGATTAATTTTGAGAATAACATTTTAAATAAGCAATATTTTAGTAATAATTCATCGGAGCAATATTTTGCAAGTAAAGCAATAGTAAACTACAAATATGCAAATAAATTTCAAGTTAACAAGTTGGAGCAAAATGATTCCACTTTCAATTGGATAGATTTAAGCAAAGACTATTTGAAAATTGGAACTGCCAAGGATGGAATTTATAGATTAACAAAAGAGGATTTGGAAATTTTTAATATTGAAACGAGATCAATAAATCCTAAAACTTTTAAACTATTTCTTAAAGGAAAAGAAATTCCAATTTTTGTTGATGGAGAATTAGATTTATCTTTTGATACGAATGATTTTATTGAATTTGTCGGAATTAGAAATATGGGAGGTAAGCATCGCGAAGTTAGTACTTATGGAAATCCATATAACGAATATTTAGGTCGTTATACAGATACAACTGTTTATTGGTTAACTTGGGGTGGAGATTCAGGTAAGCGTGTAAAAGTTAACTCTAATTTTCCTTCGATAACTGATACATTAAAATATTATAACGAAATAATTCATCAAGAGAAAAATGCTTGGTTTGATTTTTCTACAGCCGATCAAATACGAAGAGAAAAACCATTTTGGATTGAAAATAAAACTTGGGGTTGGGGTGGATTAAATGGAGGGACAGTTCGTACTTACACTTTTTCTCTTTCAGATATTTTCCCTAATAAACCTGCACATCTTTTTGCAAAGATGCAAAGTTATGCTTCTCAAATCTCAAATGATTCACATCTTCTAGCATTTAGTTTGAATTCTGGAGATATTATAGGTGATACAACCAAAATAAATAAATATGAAAAGGTTGTTCTAAGTGCCGAAGTTAATTCTAATGAATTAGTGACCGGAAGCAATAAAATAAAAGTACATTCATTCACGACAATTTCTTCAATAAATTTATGCTTTTTTGATTGGGCAGAGTTCGAATATCCGCGTTACTTAAAAACATTTGATGATTCTCTAAATTTTCAGTTTCCATTCATTAATGGAAAAGTTATTAAAGGAATTAACATTACAAATATTCAAGATGATAATATTGTCATTTGGAAAAAAGGTACTGGTTATGAAAAATACTTAGTTGAAAGAAATGGAAATGAAATAATATTTAGCGATACTCTAGCAAAGAGTGATAAATTTATATTAACCAAACAAAGTAAAATAAAAACTCCAAAAATATATTATCTTAAACAATTCCAAAATTTAAGAAGTACTTCAAATCAAGCTGATTATATTGTAATAACACACAAAAAGTTTCTACAAAAATCTATTGAATATACCCAAATGATTGAGGAAAATTATAATGTAAGCACCATTGTTGTTGATGTTGATGATATTTATGATGAGTTCGGTTACGGATTTTTTAATCCCGAAACAATAAAAGATTTTCTAAAATCGACTCATAATTTTTGGCAGAATCCAAAACCTGAATATGTAGTTTTAATTGGTGGAGCTACATACGACTATTATGGATTTAAATATAAAAATTTATCTTCAGTAAAAGAACGTGTAATAAATTACGTTCCCTCTTTTGGAGCGCCAGTTAGTGATAATTGGTTTGTAACATGGGATACAACCGGTGCTTATATACCTCAAATGAATATTGGTAGAATTCCAGTTACAACAAATGAAGAATTTGAATGGTATTTTCAAAAACATCAAAATTACCTATCTCAAGGATATGATGATTGGAATAAAAGGTATCTTTTATTTTCTAGTGGAGATGCTGATTCACCAACTGAAATTAATTCGCTGAGACAATCAAATCAATTTGTAATTGATAATTATGTTAGTACTCCACCAATAGGCGGAAAGTATGAGCATTTTTATAAAACAATTGAACCGCCAACAAATTTTGGCCCATATTCACCAGAGCATTTTCAAAATGCGATTGATAATGGTTCTGTTTTAATTTCATATATTGGGCATAGTGGAACCCAAATATGTGATAATTCTATTACTACACCCTCTCAGTTAATGAATAACAGAAATAGGTATCCAATGGTGACCGACTTCGGTTGTTCAACTGGTAAATTTGCGGAACCAGACATAACCTCATTCTCAGAATTATTTACTGTAACGGAAGGGGGACAAGCAATTGCATATATTGGAAATTCTTCTTTAGGATTTGTGTCAACCTCAATCTTGGAACCCAAATTGTTTTATAAAAAAATACTAGAAGAAAACATTCATAATATTAGTCAAGCTCATAGAGAATCAAAAGTGGAGATGCTTCAAAATTATGGATCATCTAGTGTTCAGCAACTTTTTTCACTTACAAATACTTTAATTGGTGATCCCATCATTTCTTTACCAATTCCAGAAATACTGAATTTTGTAATATTACAAAATGGATTGGAAATATATCCAAAAGTATTAACTGATTTACAAGATAGTGTTGATCTAAAAATTCAATTCTATAATTTCGGTACTGTTACTAATGATACTGTACAAGTGTTAGTTCTTCATAAATACCTAAACTTAATTGATTCATCCAAAATTCTAATTAATATTCCCAATTTTGAAGATTCGCTTACTGTTAAATTATATACTAAACACAAAGTAGGTAAACATTTAGTATCAATTGTATTAGACCCGGAAAATGTATATCAAGAAATTTCGGAAGATGATAATCTAGCCCAAATTGAGTTTAATGTTGCAAGTTCTTCTATAAGGTATTTTAATCAATATCAAAATGTTAATGGTATTGGTGATAGTATACAATTTCTAAATTCTTCATTTCTTCCTAATGAAGAAAAAATAGTAGTTGATTTAGCAAATAATAGTGAATTTAACAGTATTAATAGTATTAATATTCCGTTTGATACAATAAGAACATTTTTCAGAGTGGAAAATATAGATGCAAATAGACGGTATTGGATTAGAACTAAATTAAAAGGGAGCGATAATTATTCTCCAACATTTTCATTTCTTAAAAGTTCGAATAAATTTTTTATATCGGACAGATTAAGTTTTCAAAGTACTAAAACAAAAAATCTGGTTTTAAATAGGAACAATCTTTTAATAGATTCAACAAGAGTCAAACTTGAATTATTCTCAGCCGGATTTGAAGATGGTCAGGCTGCAATTATATCAAGAAATGGAGTGGATTATGTTCCAACACCATTAGTGGGTCACCATGTTGTATTATTCGATTCGAAAAGTCCGTATGAGTATAAAGGATACTATTATTTTAATACTTTAGCGGGAGGAGATAATATTACAAACTATATTAACTTTTTAGATACATTATCAAACAATTTTTTAGTTGCAATTGCTATTTCAGATGAAGGTACTCCGCGAGACGAAAATCTAAAAAAACAAATTAAAGCGTTAGGAAGTACATTGATAGATAGTGTTGGATGGAGAAGTTCTTGGGCTTTTATAGGTCAAAAGGATGCAGTATCTGGGTCAATGCCAGAAGCATATTCTAATGCTGGTGATGGACCTGTTACAATCGATACAACAATATCATTTCTAACAGATAAAGGGAGTATGCTAACTAATGAAATTGGGCCTGCAGGTAAATGGAGTAAATTGGTAGTTAATCAAGAAACTCCCTCAAATTCTACTATTAGATATTTCCCAATTGGAATTAGAGAAAATGGAGTTTTAGACACATTAGTACAACTTAATTTATTACAAGATTCTGTAGCAAATATTAGTTACATAAACTCAGAAATCTATCCTAAAATAAAATTACTTGTCAACTTTACTTCAAGTGATGATAAATTATCTCCTATTCTTAACTCACTTGGTGTTGATTATAATTTGATTCCCGAATTAGCAATAAACTACCAAGTCGTCTCCCTACAAAAAGACACTCTTCAGCAGGGGGAAGATGTAAATCTTTCATTTTATGTTTATAATGTAGGAGAGTCTACGGCAGATAGTTTTATGGTACAAGTTGATGTAATCAAACCGGATAATTCCAAAGAAAAAATATTCGAGCAGCTTGTGGATTCTCTTGGAGCGGAAGAAAGGAAGAAGTTTAACATTTCATACAATACTACAAACTTTAATGGTGAGAGAACTTTTGCAATTACTATTGATCCCGGTGATAAAATTTCGGAATTGTTTGAAGACAATAATTTCTATAACATTCCATTTTATGTTCTTGGAGATACAACAAAACCATCTATGATTTTAACAATTGACGGAAATGATATTTTTGACGGCGAATATATCTCCAGCACTCCAAAAATTAAGGTTGAATTAAGTGATCCTTCACTAATACCAATTACAGATACTTCATCAATTTCAATATATTTGAACAATAATTATATCAATTATTTCGGGAATGAGGATATTCTACAAGTAAACTTTTCAGCTACAAATCCGAAAGTTACTGTAGATTATTCACCTACTTTGGAAGATGGAGAATATACTTTAAGGGTATTCGGGAAAGATGCTTCAGGTAATGTGAGTGATTCCTCAGGAATAACTAAAACATTTAATATAATCAATGAAGCAAAGTTATTAAATGTTTATAATTATCCGAAC
>JAJRZB010000156.1 GCA_024275455.1 Bacteroidota bacterium
GGAGGTTCTGATTTTAATCCCAAAGGGAAAAGTGATAATGAAATAATGAGATTTTGCCAAAGTTTCATGATTGAATTATTTAGACACATTGGACCAAATACTGATGTACCTGCCGGTGATATTGGAGTTGGTACAAGAGAAATAGGTTATCTTTTTGGTCAATATAAAAGATTAAAAAATGAGTTTACGGGTGTACTAACCGGAAAAGGATTAAATTGGGGAGGGTCTTTAGTAAGACCTGAAGCAACCGGTTTCGGTGTGGTTTATTTTGCAGAAGAAATGTTAAAGACCAAAGGTACTTCATTTGATGGAAAAACAGTTGCGGTTTCCGGTTTTGGAAATGTTGCATGGGGTGCTGTTAGAAAAGTTACGGAATTAGGCGGAAAGGTTGTAACACTTTCCGGACCTGACGGCTATATTTATGATCCCGAAGGTATTAAAGGTGAAAAAATTGATTTTATGTTAAAGTTAAGATCAAGCAATAAAGATATTGTTAAACCTTATGCTGAAGAATTTAATGTAGAGTTTCACGAAGGGAAAAAACCTTGGGAAGTTAAGGTGGATGTTGCATTGCCATGTGCAACTCAAAACGAAATATTAGAAGAAGATGCTGTTCAATTAGTAAATAACGGGTGTATGTGTGTTTGTGAAGGAGCAAATATGCCTACTACTATTGAAGGCTATAAAATTTTTGATGAAGCTAAAATATTATATGCTCCCGGTAAAGCTTCAAATGCCGGCGGAGTTGCAACTTCCGGTTTGGAAATGTCTCAAAACAGTATGAGGCTGCCGTGGTCTTCTGATGAAGTTGATAAAAGACTGCATGAAATTATGCAGAGAATACATAATACTTGTCTATCTACTGCCGATAGATTCGGAACTCCGGGCAACTATGTTAACGGAGCTAATATTGCCGGATTTTTAAAAGTTGCAGATGCAATGATGGACCAAGGATTAGTTTAATTGCAAAAATTAATTATGGAGTTATATTTATTCACTAAAATCAATTTGGAAGTAGTATTTATAGCCTGTAAATTTAAACTATGAAACGGGAAATTGGAAATATTCAAGTAACAGATATTTTTGGAAGTCGTCTAAAAAAATTCCAAAAATTAATGAAATATAAAATTAGAGATATTTTGCTTGTTTCCAGTTTGTATGATAATTATTTATTTGAAGAAGACGGAAGATTATATGAACTAATTAGAGAGGAATACCATTCCTTAAATTTAAGTCACTCTCCTGAAATAACACATATAACAACTGGCGATGAAGCCATTTCTTTGGCAAAAACCAGCAATCAATTCGATCTTATTATCTCAACAATGCATATTGAAGATATGCATGTAATTGAATTTGCAAAAAAAGTAAAATCTTCAGGTATTAAAATTCCTATTGTTTTGCTGGCCTACGATAATCAAGAAAGAAAAGAAATAGCAAACGACCCTAGTGCAAATCTGTTTGATAGAATATTTATTTGGCAAGGTGATTACCGGCTTTTAATGGGAATTGTAAAAAACATTGAAGATAAAATAAATATTGAAAACGATACTAAAGTAGTTGGTGTTCAGGCAATTATTTTAGTTGAAGATGATGTAAAGTTTTATTCTACTTATTTGCCATTAATTTACACACAGATTTTTAAACAATCGCAAAGACTTATTTAAGAAGGGCTTAATACATCACATCGATTTTTAAGAATGAGAGCACGCCCTAAAATTTTACTTTGTACAACTTATGAAGAAGCGTGGAACTATTTTGAAAAATATCGTGAATATGTCTTAGGTATTATTTGTGATATTAATTTCCCGAGAAATGGTGTTAAAGACCCGGATGCAGGGGTAACATTTGCAAAAAACGTAAAAAAGAAATGGAAGATATTCCAATTCTTCTTCAATCGAGCCAAGACAATATGAAAGAAGTAGCGGAAGAGCTTGGAGTTTCATTTCTTGTTAAAAACTCACCAAAACTTTTGGATGAACTTAAAAAGTTTTTAATTAATCATTTTGGTTTTGGAGATTTTGTTTTTAGGACAAGAGATGGCGAAGAGGTTGGCAGAGCTTCAAATTTAAAAACTCTTGAGGAACAACTGGCAATTGTACCGGATGAATCAATTCTATTTCATTCGGAGAGGAACCATTTTTCCAACTGGTTAAAAGCCAGAACCGAATTTTGGCTTGCAAAACATTTTCGTCCCAAAAAAGCAGAAGATTATCAATCGGTTATGGAATTAAGAAATGATTTGATCCATAATATTCATCATTATCAAGAGATGATGCAAAGAGGAATTATTACCGAATTTAATAGAGAAAACTTCGATCCTAAAAATAGTTTTGCAAGAATAGGAAGTGGTTCACTTGGAGGGAAAGCAAGAGGTTTGGGTTTTATGAACTCTCTTATCTCAAATTTTGATATTTCCAATATGTTTCCCGGTGTTGATATTTATGTTCCTTCGGCAGTTGTATTGGCAACCGATGTATTTGACGAATACTTGGAAGAAAATGATCTGTTCGATTTTGCTATAAATGAAACTAACGATGATGAAATAATATCTCGTTTTTTATTAGCAGAAAAATTTCCGAGCGATGTAATACTCAAGCTAATAGAGTTTTTAAGTTTGATCAAAGAACCATTGGCTATACGATCATCCAGCCTTTTAGAGGACTCACAATTTCAGCCTTTTGCAGGAGTTTACCAAACCTACATGATTCCAAATAATGATCCGGATTTGGATGCGCGGTTAGATGAACTGCTTCAAACAATACGGCTTGTTTATGCTTCAACATTTTTACAAAAAGCTAAAGATTATTTGAAAGTTACTTCTTACCGATTGGAAGAAGAAAAAATGGGAGTAATAATTCAAAAATTAGTTGGAGCAAAACATGAAAACAGATTTTATCCTGATATTTCCGGTGTAGCAAAATCACATAATTTTTATCCGATCCCTCCGCAAAAAGCTGATGACGGTATAGCGCTAGTTGCATTGGGATTAGGCAAAACAGTTGTTGAAGGCGGTAATACTGTAAGATTTTGTCCTAAATATCCAAAACATCTAATTCAATTTTATTCAACAAGTGATACAATTCAAAATGCTCAGCAAGAATTTTATGCTTTAAATTATGAGGGAAAACTTTACACAGGACAAAATGAGATACCAAATTGTCTGGTTGAAAAATATCCGCTATCAATAGCTGAAAAAGATCAGACGTTAAATTTACTCGGTTCAACATACTCACCTGAAAATGAAGCTGTTTATGATGGAATTTCACGGGAAGGCAGCAGAGTTGTTACTTTTGCTCCAATATTAAAACATAAAGCATTTCCATTGCCTGAAGTGTTAGACCTTTTTATGAGTTTTGGTACTTGGGGAATGGGAACACAGGTTGAAATTGAATTTGCGGTTAACTTATCTGTTCCGAAAGGTGAACGCAAGGAATTTGCTATGTTGCAAATGCGACCGATGGTAATGACAAGAGAAGCAGGGCATATTGAATTTTCCGAGTCTGATAAAGATGAAATTATTTGCCAAAGCAATAAAGTTTTAGGTGATGGAGTTTATGATAATATTTTTGATATTGTAGTAGTAGACAGGGAAAAATATGATAGAGGAAAAAGTAAAGAAATTGCTATCGAAATTAGCAATATTAATCAAAAACTAATTGCAGAAAAAAAGAATTATATTTTAATTGGAGTTGGCAGATGGGGAAGTTTAGACCCGTGGCTTGGTATACCGGTTACATGGGATCAAATTTCCGGGGCATCAGTAATTGTTGAAAGCGGATTTAAGGATTTTAGTGTTACACCATCTCAAGGATCACATTTTTTTCATAATATAACCTCATTCGGTATTGGTTATTTTACGGTTGATTGTAATACCGATAATTGTTTTATAGACTGGGAATGGCTGACTAAAAGCAAAGCAATTGAAGAATATAGTTTTACAAGGCATTTACGTTTTAAAAAACCACTACTTACTAAAATAAGCGGACAAAAAAATAAAGGAGTAATATATAAACCAAATTTTTTAAAATAGATTCTTGAAAGAAAATTGCCACAAGCAATATAAATAAACCACTTTTACACAATGAAAGAGGAGAATCACAATGTCACAATATGTTGATGATTTAATCGCAGATGTTAAAGCAACAAACCCTAGTGAACCGGAATTCCATCAAGCTGTTAGTGAGGTGGCACAATCACTTTCCCTGGTTCTTGATCGACATCCTGAATATCGATCTGCAAAAATACTTGAACGCATTATTGAACCCGAAAGAATTATTAGTTTTAGAGTACCCTGGGTAGATGAACAGGGAGAGATTCATATTAATCGTGGTTACAGAATAGAAATGAATAGTGCAATAGGTCCATATAAAGGTGGGTTACGTTTTCATCCATCAGTTAATCAAGGGATATTAAAATTTTTGGCTTTTGAGCAGGTTTTCAAAAATAGCCTAACTACTTTACCAATGGGCGGTGGAAAAGGTGGATCCGATTTAGATCCTAAAGGTAAGAGCGACTTAAAAATTATGAGATTTTGCCAAGCATTTATGAGCGAATTATTCCGCCATATAGGTCCGAATACTGATGTACCTGCCGGTGATATTGGTGTTGGAGGTAGGGAAATTGGTTATTTGTTCGGGCAATACAAAAAACTAAGAAATGAATTCACGGGAATTTTAACTGGTAAGGGCTTGAATTGGGGTGGTTCATTAATTAGACCTGAAGCTACCGGTTACGGTTCTGTTTACTTTGCTGCTGAAATGCTGCAAACCAGAGGTGAAACATTAGAAGGAAAAACATGTTTAGTTTCCGGAAGCGGAAACGTTGCACAATATACTACCGAAAAATTAATTCAACTCGGAGCTAAAGTTGTAACACTTTCAGATTCAAGCGGTTATATTTATGATGAAGCAGGAATTGATACGGAAAAATTAGAATTTGTAATGAATTTGAAAAATGTTAAAAGAGGCAGAATTAAAGAATATGTTGAAAAATATCCTGATGCTGTTTATACTGCAATTGATCCTACTGCAGAATTTAATCCTTTGTGGAATCATAAAGCTGAGTGTGCCTTTCCAAGTGCAACACAAAACGAAATAAATGTTAAAGACGCACAAAACCTTATAAATGGTGGTGTTTATGTTGTAAGTGAAGGGGCAAATATGCCAACAACAATGGACGGAATTGATATCTTTTTAGAAAATAAAATTCTTTACGGACCGGGCAAAGCAGCAAATGCCGGTGGTGTGGCAGTTTCTGGTTTAGAAATGAGTCAGAACAGTATGAGATATTCTTGGAGTAGGGAAGAAGTTGATACCAAATTACATGGAATTATGAAAGATATTCATAAAACATGTGTAGATACAGCTGATAGATTTGGTACACCCGGTAACTATGTTAACGGTGCAAACATTGGCGGTTTCTTAAAAGTTGCAGATGCTATGATGGACCAAGGTGTAGTATAATTATTCCAAGTAAAATAATTAAAACCTCCGGAAAATGTTTCGGAGGTTTTCTTTTATTCACTAAATTTTCCTTTTTTGTTCTAATTAAATAAATCTTCCAAATACTACAGAAATAAAGTGGCGTTAAAAAATACAAATTCTTTTTTAGTAGAACACGGCTACGGAAACCGATTTCAAGGTTTTCAAAATCTTATGCGGTTGCGTATACGGGATATTTTACTAGTTTCAAGTTTATACGATTTGTATCTTTTTGAAGAAGACGGAAGACTTTATGAACTTATACGACATGAATATTTAGGACTTCAATTAAGCCATTCCCCGGAATTAACTAGAGTATCTACTGCAAGAGATGCCATAAAGTTTGCAGAGGAAGAAAGAAGGTTTGACCTTATAATAACAACACTTCATATCGAAGATATGTCGGCAGTTAACTTTGCAAAACTACTTAAATCGAAAAAAATAAATATTCCAATTGTACTGCTGGCTTACGATAACAGGGAACTTAAAAAATTAATATTATCTGAACAGTTAAAATATTTTGATAATGCATTTGTTTGGCAGGGTGATTATAGGATTATTATTGCTATTATTAAATCGCTTGAAGACAAAATGAATCTTGATCATGATACAAAAATGATTGGGGTGAACAATATAATTGTTATAGAAGATAATATCAGATACTATTCCTCATTTATGCCTATAATTTATACTGAAGTTCTTAATCAGTCGCGCAGATTAATATCAGAAGGTATTAATCTTACTCATCGCTTTTTAAGGATGAGATCCAGACCTAAAATTCTTTTATGCTCTACATACGAGGAGGCAAATAATTATTTTAAAAAATACGGTGAATTTACACTTGGTATTATTTCGGATGTAGCATTTCCCAGACATAATAAGTTGGATAGAAAAGCAGGGATTAAGTTTGCAAATTATGTAAAAAAGAAGCAACCCGATATTCCTATACTTTTGTTATCTGAAAATATGGAAAATAAAAAGCTTGCCAACCAGGCAAAATGTTCCTTCATACTAAAAAACTCAACATTGCTGCTGAAAGAACTCAGACAATTTATGATTGAGTATTTTAGTTTTGGAGATTTTGTATTTCGTACCAAGAAAGGTGTTGAAGTAGGCAGGGCAAAAAATTTAAAGGACTTAGAAAAGCAATTAAGAATAGTACCCGAAGAAAGCATAAAATATCATTCTTCGAGAAATCATTTTTCGAATTGGCTTAAAGCTCGTTCAGAGTTTCAATTGGCTCATTCTTTAAGACCGAGGAAGGTTAGTGATTATCCATCTATTGAACATTTAAGAAAAGATTTACTGGAATCCATTACTGGGTATATTAAAACTAGGCAGCGCGGAATTATTACAGAATTTTCAAAGGAAACATTTGATCCGCTAAGTAGTTTTGCAAGAATCGGAGGTGGCTCGCTTGGTGGAAAAGCAAGAGGACTTGGATTTATAAATACTTTAATAAATGATTATAGTATAGTTGACAGATTTAATGATATTACCATATTTGTTCCTTCGGCAGTAGTGTTAGCAACGGATATTTTTGATGAATTTTTGGAAGAAAATAATTTAAAAGAATTTGCACTTAAAAGTAATGATGATAGAGAGATAACAAAAAGATTTCTTGAGGCTAAAATATTTCCGCATGAAGTCCTTAGTGATTTAGCGGCATTTCTGGAAATAGTTGATTCACCCTTAGCAATTAGATCATCAAGTTTATTGGAAGATTCTCAATATCACCCTTTTGCCGGGGTATATCAGACGTATATGATTCCAAATAATAACCCTAACCCAATGCTGAGGCTTAACCAATTACTTAATGCTATAAAAAAAGTTTATGCCTCTGCGTTTTACCAAAGTGCAAAAGAATATATAAAACTTACATCATACCGCTCAGAAGAAGAAAAAATGGCTGTAGTAATTCAAAAGATGGTAGGTGCTGAAAGAAACGGCAAATTTTATCCTAATTTTTCAGGGGTAGCAAAGTCGTATAATTTTTATCCTATTGCACCCCAAACTTCTGAAGACGGAGTTGTAAATGTAGCTCTAGGTTTAGGGAAAATTATTGTTGATGGTGGAGAAAGTGTAAGGTTTTGTCCAAAGTTTCCTACCGATTTAATTCAGTTTTATTCAGCTAGTGAATCGGTTAAACATCGTCAAAAATTATTTTTTGCGCTTAATCTAAACACAGAAGAAAGTTTTAATGATATTGTACATGATACATTAACAACAGGATATGGATTAGAGGATGCAGAAAAGGATGGAACATTAAACAAGTTAGCGTCTACCTATTCTGCAGAAAACGATATAATTTATGAGGGAATTGCAAGACCAGGTTTAAGAATAATTACATTTTCTCAAATACTCAAGTATAAATTATTTCCGTTACCCGAAATATTAGACTTATTGCTGGATATGGCAGAGTGGGCTTTAGGAAGTCCGGTAGAAATTGAATTTGCGGTTAATTTAGATAATCTAGGTGAGAAAAAGAAAGAATTTGCATTATTACAAATGCGACCATTGGTTTTAAATCAAGAAATGGAAGAGTTGTCCATTGAAGAAAAAGATAAGTCAAAAATTATTTGTAAAAGCAGCAAGGTATTAGGACACGGAATAATTGAAAATATACGTGATATTGTTTTTGTTGATTTACACAAATTCAAAAGGTCTGCCAGCAAGATTGTGGCTACTGAAATTAGTCAATATAACTCAATGTTAATTAAAAATGAAACACCTTACTTACTTATTGGCGTGGGAAGATGGGGAACTTTAGACCCATGGTTAGGAATACCTGTTGAGTGGGAACAAATTGCCGGGGCAAAAGTTATTGTTGAAACCGGTTTTAAAGATATGGATGTTTCTCCATCACAAGGTTCTCACTTCTTTCATAACCTTACTTCATTTATGACGGGTTATTTTACTGTTGATTCAAAGGATAAAAATAGTTTTTTAGATTGGGATTGGTTGTTTGGCTGTAAAACTTTTTCGGAGAGGAAATATTCAAAACATATTAAACTTCAAAGTCCTATATTGATAAAAATGAACGGAAAATCTAACGAAGGAATAATTTTGAAACCGGAGAATAAATAGATGGAAAAAGAAAATATTCCCGATAAATGCCCGCATTGCGGGGCAAAACTAAGCCCTTGGCAAAAAGTTTTACTAAGTGTGGATAAAGAAATTATGTGCAAAAATTGTTGGTACAGAATTATTCTTTCTGCATTAGACAGCAATATTAATTTAGATGAAAACGGAAAAGACTCACAAGAAGATGATAATAAAGGAATTAAAGATGGAAACATATAATTCATTTAAAATTACTCAACAGCAATTACGTGAAGCGGCTAAAGTATTAAACTTAGATCAGTCAACAATAGATTTGTTAAGTTGGCCTCAGAAAGAGTTTAAATATACCTTGCCTGTTAAAATGGATGATGGAAAAATCAAAATATTTCACGCATATAGAATACAATACAATCATGCCAGAGGACCTGCAAAAGGTGGAATAAGGTTTCATCCGGAAGAAACAGTTGATACAATAAGGGCATTAGCGGCTTGGATGACATGGAAAACCGCTGTAGTCGATCTTCCGCTGGGAGGAGGGAAAGGCGGTATTAAATGTAATCCGAAAGAAATGTCAAAAAGAGAATTAGAAAATTTATCCAGGGAATATATAAGAGCAATTGCGACACATATCGGGATAGATCGTGATATTCCTGCTCCTGATGTTTATACAAATCCTCAAACAATGGCTTGGATGATGGATGAATATGAAACCTTAACAAATAAGCATCAACCGGGTGTTTTTACTGATAAACCGGAACAAGTTGGTGGAACAGAAGGAAGACGTGATGCAACGGCAAGAGGCGGAGTTATAACTGTAAGAGAAGCTTGTAAAACATACGGGTATGATCCGACCAAAGATTATGCTATTCAGGGTTTTGGAAATGCCGGACAAAGAGCCGCATTGTTGCATCAAGAAATTCTCGGAGGCGGCAATTTAATTGCTGTCAGCGATTCTAAAGCTGCAATTTTTAATAAAAACGGATTTGATGCTAAAGAATTGGTTAAATATAAATTAACTACCGGAAGTGTTTATAATTTTCCAGGTGGGGAATCAATTGACCATAATGATTTATTAGAGTTAAAAGTTGAAGTATTGTATCCTGCTGCATTAGAAAATGCTATTACAAAAGAAAATGCAGGTAAAATTAAAGCAAAAGTAATTTGCGAATTAGCAAACGGACCTACCACACCTGAAGCAGACATTATTTTACAAGAAAAAGGAATTCATTTAATACCGGATATTTTAGCAAGTGCCGGGGGAGTAACAGTATCTTATTTTGAAGTTGTACAAGATAGTTATTCTTATTTTTGGAGTGAAGAACAGGTCCATCAAAGATTGGATCAAAAACTTACCAAAGCATATCACAGTGTGCAGGAAGCAATAAATGATAAAAAAGTCCATCCGCGTTTAGGTGCGATGGTTGTTGGTGTTGCAAGAGTTGCTCAAGCTTGTAAACTTAGAGGATGGGTTTAAAAATATTTTACTACCTTAAATCAAGTTGTTTCCACTATACTGAAATAGAATTGGTTTTCGGATTTCCCAAAAGTCCTCTTTTTACTAAAGAGAGGATATAGGTGAGTTTTTCTTAAATAAATAATCCGAACCCAATTTGGGTTTGTATATATTTTGTTGTAATTGCTAAATTCTTTTTAAAGGATTAATTTGACCTATAAAATAAAATTTAATTGAGGAAAATTATGAATACCCCTATTGAAGCTGCAGTTAGAACAAATAATATTACATATGCTGTTAGAGATGTTTTATTGATTGCTGATGAAGTTGCAAAATCCGGAAAGGAAATGTTATATCTAAATATTGGTGATCCGAATATTTATGATTTTGCCCCGCCAAGACATATGATTGAAGATACTTACAAAGCAATGCTGGATAATCACAACGGATATTCTCCCTCTTCCGGAATTAAACCTGCGTTGGAAGCTATTGAAAGAAATGCAGAACAGAAAGGGATAAAAAATATTCAGGATATGTTTATTACAACCGGCGCAAGTGAAGCTATTGATATTTGTTTAACAGCCCTGGTAAATGCCGGAGAAAATATTTTAACCCCAACACCTGGTTATCCGCTTTATACTGCAATTCAAAGTAAGCTGCAAATGTATGAAAATCCTTATTACCTTGATGAAGACAACAATTGGCAGCCTAATATTGAAGATATCAAAAGTAAGATTAATGATAAAACCCGTGCAATTGTTTTAATTAATCCTAATAACCCAACCGGTTCAAATTATAGTTTGGAATCATTAAATCAAATTATAGATTTGGCATTGGAACATAACCTGATAATTTTTGCCGATGAAATTTATGACAAACTTTTAATGGATGGAGTGAAGCATACATCTATCGCTTCATTAAATAGTGAAGTACCGGTTATAACATTCGGCGGTTTATCAAAAAATTATATGGTACCCGGATTTAGAATTGGCTGGGGAATTGTTAGCGGTAATAAAAATATTTTAGAAAATTATTTAGAAGCGATTAATAAAATTTTAAGATCACGTTTGTCTGCAAATCACCCCGAACAATATTCTATTGTTGGAGCTTTGGAGGGGAATCAAGAACATCTTGAAATTGCTATGCAGAAACTTACCAGAAGAAGAAACATGACGGTGGATATGCTTAATGCTGTTCCGGGAATTTCTTGTGTTAAACCTGAAGGTGCATTTTATGCTTTCCCAAAATTAGATATTAAAAATAGTGATAATCACTTTATTGCCGAACTAATTAAAGAAACCGGAGTTGTAGTTGTACCGGGTACCGGGTTCGGACAAGTTCCGGGGACAAATCATTTTAGAGCTGTATTCCTTCCGCCTGAAGATGTGTTGGAAAAAGCTTATAAAAGTATTGGTGATTTTTTTGGAAAATATGTAGAAAAGTTCGAAAAGTAGAGAAAATAGATTTCTTAATTATTTGTTAAGATAGCATAATTAAATTTGTGCTATCTTTTTTTTTGTAACCTACAACTGTTAACTTTACAGCTTTGAAAAATATAAGAAAGATTGATTGAATGGGTGATTGGATGAATGATTTATTTTGATACTCAATTTTTTATCCAATCAACCAATCTCTTAATCATCCAATCATTTTTTTGAGGTTTAATTGAACAATTATAAATTAACAAAATTATCTAACGGAATAAAAGTTGCAAGCGAGAGGATTGATTATGTTAATTCCTTTTATTTGGGATTTTGGTTTAATGTCGGCTCGAGGGATGAAACCAAGGCGACAAATGGAATCAGTCATTTGCTGGAGCATATGTTTTTTAAAGGTACCAAAAAGAGAAGTGCAAGAAGAATATCAGAAGATATTGAATCTTTAGGAGGGTACCTAAATGCCTTTACCTCCAAAGAGCATACTTGTTTGTACGGAAGGGGCATGCAGCAGCATTTGGAAAAAACTTTTGAGGTTTTATCGGACATGCTTCAAAATTCGTTATTTAATAAAAACGAGCTTTCTAAAGAAGCGAAAGTTGTAATTGATGAACTGCACGATAGTGAAGATTCCCCGGAAGAATTAATTTTTGATAAATTTGAATCCAACTTATTTTCCGGTAACTCACTCGGTTATCCGATTATAGGAACTGAAAAAAACATTTATAGTTTTACAAGAGATGATTTAATAAACTATATCCGCAAACATTATACCGCTGAAAATTTTTACATTGTTGCCTCCGGTTGTGTTGACCATGATAAATTAGTTAAACTTGCTGAAAAATATTTAAAAATAACTTCAGGAAATAAAAAGTTAAGAAGAAAAAGAATTTCCGAAAAAGTTCATAAAGATTTATTTATTTATAAAGATATTCATCAAACGCATCTTATTGTTGGCGGAACAACTTTCGGGTACAATAGTAATAAACGTGCTGTTAGTAATGTTCTTTCAAATATTCTTGGTGAAGGAAGCAGTTCAAGATTATTCTTAAGTTTGCGAGAAAAAAACGGAATAGCATACCATGTAAACACTTTTATGAATTCTTTTTATGATGTATCAACATTGGGCATATACATTTCCACAAATGAGTCTTCTATTAAAAAAGCGAAAAAGTTAATTGATATTGAGTTGGATAAATTAAAAAATAAAAAAGTTACCGAAAAAGAGTTAAAAAGAGCTAAAGAATACATTAAAGGTCATGTACAAATGAGTTTAGAGAGTACCACAAACAGAATGATGAGAATGGGTTCTTCGCTGCTTTATTTTAATAAATTTAAAACAGTTGAAGAAACTATGCAGGAAATTGATAGTGTGTCTCGTGAAGACTTATTGGATTTATCTCAAAAGTTATTCAAACCATCTAAAATTACTTCTGTACTTATTGCTTCTAAAAATTATTTTGAGAAATAATAGTAGAATTATTTAGTAAGAATTACTAAATTGTTTTTATACGATTAACCGGATTTTATGCCTATGCATAAATTTTTACAGTATTTAATTTTAATTATATTTTTAGCTGCCACTAATACAATATTTGGGCAACCGGAAACAGAAATAATCCGTGTTGATTATCCTAAGTATATCCCTACAAATACATCCTTTAGTGTCTCATCAGTAGTTAAATTTTATGAAGATAGTTTAAAAGTTCATGAAATTATTTTTGAAAAAGAAACTTTTCTTAAGGTCACTTCTGCTTACATCAATTTGGGAAAAGGAAAAAAGCAAATTAGAATAGACCGAACCGATAATAAAATTATATTAAAAATTATCCCGGAAAAATATGAGCTTTTTCTAGAAAAAGCTTACCAATTAATTTTTGAATGTAAAGTTCTTGAACCGGTTAAGAGTAATCGAGATCTTATTTGGAAAAGTAGAAACAGTGAACAACAAGTTGAAAAAGAAGTTTACACAGATAATGAAGATGATAATAATTCAGCAGAATTTTACAATGCACTTAAAATATCCGGTAATGATGTTTATTTTGGCAATAATAGTAATTTTATAATTGAATTAAATAAAGATAAAGAGTTTGAATCGATTTATACTGAATTTTGGTTAAAAGTAAATGGAAGTTCAACAAAGATTTTAAATATTTCTAATCAAAATACAAATGATATTTTACTAAGCATTTCCGAAAATAATTTTGGATTTTTATCGGTATCTCCCCAATATAATGAAATTAACAGTGATGAAATCTTTTTAGGAACAGGAGGATGGAATTATTTAGGGGTATTAATTTCAGAAAAGTTCGGTACAATAACTTTGGATTTATTAGTTAATGCAAATCATGTATATTCTTTAAATCTTAATGAAATAAATAGTATCTCCCAAGTATCCTTTATTTTTGGAACACCTGAAGACAAAAACAATTTTGAAATAGAAAGACTGAAAATTTGGGAATATAATAATTCGTTGGAATTAGCAAACAGAGAAATGCATTTTTTAACTTATGATGCCGATAGCTCAAATTTATTGTACAGTACTAATTTTGATGAACCGAATGAATTTTCGGAAGATATTATACACACTGATAATTTGATTGTTCAAACTTCTAATTTAACTTTTGTCAAATCTACCGCTCCAATATTTTCCAAAGCTCCAAAGTTGAATGTTACAATGGGAAATTCCTATAACTCAATTGTCTGGTATGTTCAGGAGTTTTCTCAGGCAAAAGAATTTGTTCTGGAAAAAGCTGTTAAAAACGGCAAGTATAACGAGGTATATAAAGTTTTTGCCGATGATGACCCGCTTAAAATTTATTATTTTACAGATGAAATTCTAAATGAGAATGAAGTAGCTTTTTACAGAGTTAGGCAAATAAACAAAGACGGCTCGGAAGTTACATCTGCAGAGGTAAAAATCGGTAATAGCGGTATTGCCGAGTTTTCACTTAGCCAAAATTATCC
>JAJRZB010000157.1 GCA_024275455.1 Bacteroidota bacterium
AATTATTTTTAGAAGTGAAAGAGTTTTTAGCCTTAAGGATAACTTAAATTTGATTGAAACAAAGGAATACAAAATTTATGATAAGATTATGAAGTTTTATAAAATATAATTCTAACAATGGTAACATTTATTACATTAAGTATATTTTTCTGTTCCTCAATCCTTGGTAAATTTATATTTAAACGTTGGATTAATCCATTGTTTTTATATACTTCTGCATGGTCTTTTATGATAACCTTGTATGAAATGAAACTAATAAGTTATTCCCAAGTTTCTAATTCTACTTGGTTAATCATTTTATTAGTATATATAATGTTTTTTTTGGGCGTGATCACTTTTTATATTGCTAAATCTGTATATGGTCGAAATGAAATAAATTTGGAAATAGAACGTTCTATTGAAATGAAGTTATTTTCAGATGGTGGAAAATATGTTAAAAATCTAATTTTGTTTTTTGGAATAATTGGTTTTTTAGTTGCTCTACAGCATTGGTATGTATTGTTAAATGAATTTGGTGGAATCGGGGGGGTCTTAATAGGGGCTGATGATGTTTATAGAATGAGAATAGAAGGAGAGAATTTCGGGAAGATACCGTATTTGACATCTTTCTCATATATCGGTGTTTTTTTAGCAGCCCTTTATTCAGCTTATAAAAATAAATTTTCAATTTTAGTTATTATACCAATACTAGGTGTTATTTTAAGTGATGCTGCTAATTTTGCACGTGCAGGAGTTTTTTTTGCTTTTCTATTATTTATAATAACTTTTATTATGGTAAAATATTATATGTCAATATACCATTCTGAAAAGTCTAAAAGAGGGAACAAAAAATTCATTATTACTGCCTTTGTAATAATTCTAATTACTTTTTCTAGTGTTTATGTTATTAGATTTTTTAGAAATCCTGTTGGAGATATTGAAAGAATAGGTGCTAGAAATATGCATAATTTTCGTGGGGATTTAGTAATTATGCAATCGATGTATTTATATTTTAGTTCCCCAGTTGTTGTCCTAGAAGAATATTTTCATTATGCAAATGAAAATGTACGTTTTGGAGAAAATACCTTTTATCCTTTTTATAACTTTATTAAACGATTTAAGGTTATTGAAAAATTAGAAGCTTATCCTCACGGATATTTTATTCCAATGTGGTCAAATTCATCCACTTTTATTAGAGAATTACATGCTGATTTTGGATTTGGGGGTGTTATTATTTTTCCTTTCCTTATAGGTTTTGCATCAAGTTATTACTGGTTTAATTTTTTTACAAGAGGAAAGATTTCTTCTTTAATATTACTTACTTTTATTGAAATAATTATTGTTTTCTCAGTTTTTAATATAGCTACAAGGCATGTAAGATGGTATATTGGTGTTGTAGGCTTACTAATAGTTACAAAAAGCAATTTATTTACAAAGAATCAAACCGATTAAAAAAATATCTTTCAATTTCTATTAATATTAACAACTAAAAAATTTTGCTTAAAAAAATATCACAAAATCTATTTTCAATTCTTTTTGGAAAAAGTTTTGAATTATTGCTTAATTTTTTTGCAATTACTTTAATTGCCAGATATCTCGGTGTTGAAAAATATGGAATCTTTACAGCAACAGTTAGTTTTGTTTATATTTTATCAAAATCCATAGATTTTGGATTTTTTCAGATTGTTTTTAGGGAGTTTTCTCTAAAATCTAGCCAATTGAATTTATTAAATAATGCAATTTCGCTAAGACTAATTTTTGGTTTTACACTAATTATATTATTCAATATTCTTGTAAAGTACACATCTATTGACTCGGATGAAATATTATATACTAACATACTATTTGTGAACGTCATTGTTTCCGCACGATTTAGAAATATTCGTGAATTATTAGAAATTCCATTTAAATCCAATCTTAATATGAAGTATGTTATGGTAATTAATGGTTTAGATAATATTTTACTTTTTATATTTATTGGGATAGCAATTTTAATCAAATTAAGTTTTTTATGGATTGTTATAATATATGTTTTTGTAAATGTTCCTGGTTTTATTATGATTCTCTATTTCCTCTATAATAAATATAATTTCAGGTTTAAGTTTAACTTAGAATATTCATCTTGGCTACTTAAAGAATCTTTTCCTTTATATGGAGCAGTATTATTAACTGCATTATTTCAGCAAATCGATGTTATTATTTTACGTAGTTTTATATCCGATTATAGTGCTGGAATATTTGCTGCTGCTTTAAGATTAGCTACACCTCTTCAAATTCTACCATTAGCTCTAATAACAACTGTCTTTCCATTAATAACAAGGGAGAAAAATAAAAATCAAGAAAAAACATTTCTAATGAAAAAATTAGTCTATAAAATCTTGTTTTGCTTCTCAGTTTTTATTTTAATCGTAGTTATATTTCGAGCGAAAGAAATAATAATAATGGTTTTTGGAAATGATTATCATGAAGCTTCAATACCATTTATATTATTAATAGCAAGTTATGTCTTCTTTTATATAAATAACATGACACAGAATTTGTTTGTGATTTATGAAAAACAGAGATATAATTTTTTTTATAACTTGTTAATTGTGTTAGTTAATTTACTACTTTTATTTTTTTTAATTTCACATTATACTTTTAATGGCGCTGCTATTTCAAAATTGTTAGCTACATTGGTTGGGTTTGTTTATTTAGTAAATATGATGAAAGACAGTAGTTTCCTAAAAATTCTAATAAATGCTAACATTATTATCTGGGTATTTATAAGTTTTGGATCAGCTTATTTTTTAAGCAGTATTAATTTATTTGTTTTTCTACTAGTTCAAACACTACTAATAAGTATATTTATAATTTTCACAAACTTTTTTGATGGAGAAGAAAAAAAAGCAATAGTTAAAATCTTTAATTTACCAATATGGCTACAAAAAATAGTAAAAATATAGACATTTCAATTATATATGTTAATTATTTTTCTTTTGAACTAACTGCAAATTCCATTGCTTCCGTTTATAAATATTCGAATGATATTAGTTTTGAAATAATAGTTGTTGATAATGGCTCTACCGATAATTCAATTAAGAAGCTAAAGGAAAAGTACCCTAATGTATGTTTTATTGAAAATGGGACAAACTTAGGATTTGCTTCAGCTAATAATATTGGTTTAAAAAATGCAAGAGGGAAATATGTGTTATTCCTAAATAATGATACAATACTAATAGAAAATACTCTTCATATTGTATTGCAATATTTAGAGAATCAAACAATACCGACATTGCTTGGATGTAAACTAATAAATGAGGATGGTTCTTTACAGTATTCAGTTAGTACTTATTTATCGTTGTGGAATATTTTTACTGCAAATCTGTTCCTTTATATATTATTTCCCAAATCTAAATATTTTCATAAATCTCATTTAATGAATAACAATTTATCAAGAACTAGTGAAGTGGATGTTGTAATTGGGGCTTTTATTATTGCTGAAAGAAGGAGTTTATTAAAATTAAATGGTTTTGATGAAAGGTTCTTCTTTTATGGAGAAGATTCAGATTTATGTTTTAGGTTTAAAAAACAAATAGGAAAAGTTATATATTATCCTGAAACAACTATTGTTCATTTAAAGGGAAGTTCAGTTAATAAAAACCAATGGTTTAAAAATAAGAATAGATCTATTGCAATTTTACAATGGTGTCAAAAACATTTTTCAGGTTTAGAGTTTATTCTGGCTGTTTTTCTTCATTACTTAGGAATTATACTAAGAATTCCAATATTCTTTGTTGTTGGAATTCTTTCTTTTAAGAGAAGAAACATAAAGAGAGCATGGTTTTATATAAAATTGCTTTTTATATACCCTAAGAATGCTTTTAAATAGCGAGTTCGTAAATTAGAGTCTTTGGATATAATTAATGCAACTTAAAATTCTTTTACTTACCCAATACTTTCCACCAGAATCTGGAGCAGGAGCTTCTCGTGCATATGAACATGCGAGGTACTGGAAGAATATTGGAGTTGATGTTACAGTACTTACTTGTATGCCACACTATCCAACTGGAAAAATTCCAGACAAATATAAAGGTAAATTTATTTACAAAGAAAAAATAGACAATATTGATGTTGTTAGAACATTTACATATGCTGCAGCAAGCAAAGGATTCCTTAAGAGATTCTTTGCCTACTTTACGTTTATGATTTCGAGTGTAATTCAAGGGTTATCATTTTTAAAAGATAAGGATTATATAATTGCAACTAGTCCTCCCTTCTCAATAGGAATTAGTGGATGGATAATGAGTTTAATAAAAAAAATTCCTTTAATATTTGAAGTAAGAGATTTGTGGCCAGATTCTTTAATTCAATTGGGC
>JAJRZB010000158.1 GCA_024275455.1 Bacteroidota bacterium
AATATAATCTCAATTTCATTCTCCTCACTAAAATCACTTATTGATTTTACGCTTCTTCTAAATACTTCTTCCTTTAATCCTAATTTTTTTAATTGGTTCTTTTCGAAACTTATCCGGTAATCTCCCGGAATAATTCCATACCTATAAAAACTTCCATCGGACATTGTTTTAATTTTTATTGTTTTCTTTGACAAAATATTTTCAAAAATTATTGCTATACCGGCAACGGGAATTATTTTTTTTCCAAACTTTTTTAATACCCTACCGCTAATTTCACCGGTTTCATAAAATGGAATATCAATCTCTTTAAATTGATTTGGGTCGGTAATAAAACTAAATTCTTTATACTTGGAAATCCAAAGAGGATTTTTATTTTTTTTATCCACTAATTTCACGTTGTAAATTGTGTATTGCTGTAAGTCGTTAACTAATACTTCACCATTATTAAGTTTAGTTTTAATTCCTACAGAATTAATTGCAATATCCATATCCGGTATTTGAGTTTCTCCTAAATCATATTTATTGTTTGAATTTTCATCAAGATAGAACTTAAATGCAGCAGCTGATTTACCAACCATTCCTCTATTATGAAACTCTAAATTATTATCACCCATGTAATAATTGACCGAACCGAATATTGATTGAGAAAATGAAGATTTTGAGACATTAGTATTTGATCTTAAAAACGGCAAATCGAAAATCACTCTTAATTGCGTATCAGAATAATTAGTATTAAAATTTATTGTATGCGAAAGTTGAATTCTGTAATTCTGCCATATTGTTGTGGAAAAAGAAACATTAAAAGATTCAACCTTATTTTGAATTAAATCAAATTTTAATCTCGAGTCAATAATATTACCGGTAAATACCCTGGAAAAATATCCGAATGAATAATTAAACCTAAAATTTAGAAAAGATGACTTATAACTGTTTCTTTCCCCGGTATAATTAAAATGCTCAAACTCAATTGAAGGAGTAAAATTATTAATATTGTAAAATGTTCTCGCCTCAATGTTAAAACTCTTTGCATTTATTTGAGTTGTTCTTCGACCTCTTAAAAGAAAACTAAGTTGATTATTATTTAACTCTAACGGGATAAAAACACTTCCGTTAATTTCATTTTTAATTTTAGCCGGATTAAAACTTTTATTAGGCTGGTAAAATTTAACTCCAAAATTTATATTGGCAAGGTTGCTAAATAGTGAATTAAACGCTATTTCTTGGTAAGCGTTGGGAGCTAAGGTTAAATCGAGTAAATTTCCCTCAAAAAATCTGATTATTGTATTATTGTAAATTGTAGAATTATTAAAATTATCCGTAAAAATATCTGTCCCAATTTTTGTACTAAGCCAATTATTAATTCCGTATGCCGCATAACTTTGAACGAGTCCTTCTCTCCGGTTAGAGAGTTGACCAATATTTATTGCATAATCCAGCTTGCCTTGTGGCAATTGATTAATTGGAATTTGATACATTTTTCTTTCAACTTTGTATTCCCCGTTATTACCAAAGTGGTGTAATTCTATTAAAGTTGTGCCATAACTAAAAGGTATTGAAAAATTAAACTTACCATTAATATCCGCATCGACAATTTCAATAAGCTGATTATTTAAATAAACTTCTACCTTCCAATTCGGATTTGTAACCTCCTCAATTTTATATCTGCCGTACATTCTTCTTGTTTCTATCGGCTCATTAGAAATTCTTATTCCACGATAATCATAAGATTGCAAACCGAAAGCATTATTATTGCCCAGACTAATATTACTTATATAAGGATTATTCAAAAAAACGTATCGCCATCTGGCAGTAAACCGGTTATTAGTAAATTTGTTGTTAAAAAAAGTATTCTGGTTAAACAGTTGAAAGTCCCCACCCAACAGTTCACCGCCCAAACCAAACCGGAATGAATAAAAGGGATTCTGATTTTTAATAAAATTAGATGTAACTGAATAATCTAAAAATCCGCCTTCTAAATAATTCCATTTTTTATCATAGGCAAGTGATAATTTATTAACGGATTTTTTTTGCTTATATAAACTGACTGTTTGTTCGTTAAGTAATCTTTTTAACATTGGCAGATGAACCGGAGAAGTAACGGTTGCAGTCAATTTTCTTAAATCAATTTTAATTTCTATGTTTAGTATTTTTTCAATCAATTCTTTTCTTAAATAATAATCAAGCTCCGTTTTAACAAGAGTTTCTTCAGGAATCGTAATTTTATCTTCATTTATTTCAATATTTTTATTTTTAAAATCAGTTAAATAAACACTTTCTTGTTTATCAAACCTTTTCCCTGTTATCGTTTCATTTATAAAATCTACATTATGATTATTTTGTAAAAGAGATAGTAATTCTAAAAATGGAAAAAATACTTCACTGTTTTTTATTTTTGCATCTACAATTTGGTCAATTAAATTCGAGTATTTTATCCTTAATAAAATATCATCAAAAAAAGAAATACCTTCATTTGTAAATTTGCTTTTCGCTTCAACTGAAAAATAAAAGTAATTTGTAAATATTGACCACTTACCGTTATTCTTACTTCTTAACTTCCATCTGAATTTGTTGAAATTTTTCAGTTTATCTGGATTTAAATAATAAATTGTATCGTTCAAAGTTTCATTAACAATATTTATATATTCCTCTCCGAAAATGTTAGAAGAATTAATTCCGTCAATAATAAGCTGGTATTCGGTATTTTTATTTTCCCTTTTCCAGGCTAAACCATATTTATTAATTGAATTATATGATGTATTTGTGATTAAACTGTTTCTACTTATAATAGCTGGCGGAGGTAATAATATTTTTTTTTTACTTTTTAATTTCTTAGGTAATAGAACCTTAAAATGAACTGTATCTGAAAAATTGCTCCAGCTTGTGGTATTAAACGCTCGTAAGAATAAGATGTAATCTGTGGAATCTCTCAATATTCCTTCAAACAAAGTAAATTCATTTTCATTTATTAATCCGTAATAAGAAGAATAAAAAGCAAACCCGGATTTGGTTCTTTTTTTCATAAAAATATAAACAGTATAGCCATTCGAACTATCTATATTAGTCCATTTAAACTTTGGGGTTGTTGTGTTAACTGTAAAATATTTTTTTTAGACGGTGATATTAACTTTGGGGTTTTTAGCGAATCAGTTGAATAACGCTTAACAATTTTTTTTTCTTTGTTTTGAGCAAAAGATTGATTTAAAATTATAAAAGGAAATCCAAAAAAAAATAAAATTAAGAACAGATATTCTGTCTTATATGAATTTTTAGAAAAATAAGATTTATTTAACGAGTCCTGTTCTCTCAAGGTAAATTGAACTCAAATGATTTAATAACTTTTGGAATAGGTTCTAACTTACTTTCCGGAATATCCTCTTTTTCATTAAATTCTATTTCTATTTCGGCTTTATAATTTCCGGGCACAAAAACATCAGAAGGAAGAACATAATTTTTAACCATATCAAAATATATTGACATATAATCCTTTTCTTCTTTAATTACTTTTCCTGAAGAATCATAAACTTTTAGATTTACATAACCGAAAAAGGGTGAGTTCCCTTCTCTTTTTAATGAAAATAAAAGTTGGTTAGTGTTTGTTGAATCTTGATAAATTTTCATTCCCTCTATGTTCAACTTAGTATTTGCAGTGCCTTTTCTGTAAATAGCTGTTGTAACTTGATTAAGAACAAATTTTAGTCTTGCTGATACACCACCTTTTGATGAATCAACATTACTTTCTACCAAGGTGGAGGAAGTAACAATTCTTGTCCAATATGCTCCCTGCTTTATATTTAGCGGAGGTTTTACCATTAAACGAATAGTCTGTCTTTCTTTAGGATTAAGGACAAACTTTTTGGGATATGCTTTAATCCAACTATTTATGGAAGGCAAATTATCAGTTTCGTTTCGGATATATTCCATTGTTCTGTTTCCCAAAGAATCCGAAACCGGGTAGCCGAAAATAAATGAAATTGTAATTTCATAAGGATCAAAAGATTCGTTTTGAACAATCATACTTCCGTATCTATTTTGTTCATCCATGTAAACAATGTATGGTGATATTATTACTTGAGAGAAAAGTAATTTTGAAGAAAATAATAAAATTAAAGAAAAAGAGAATAATATTTTTTTCATAAAAACTCTATTGTTAATGTTATTGTTCCATTATAAATTCCGGGAGCTAATCCGTAATTTGTGTTTATACTTCCACCTAACCAAATATACGTTGGGAAATAAAAAAAAGTTCTCCTCAGTTCTAAAGGTGAATTGGGATTAAAACTTTTACGTCCGTTTTTTCTATCGAATCTAGACCAAGCAGCGTGTGAAGAATTAAATTTAATAGGAATATTATCTTTCCCGTTTGTTAAAAAACCGGGTAAATTAAATGTTATAAGTAAATCAGCTCTGTAAAATTTTGTATGATATAAATAAAATTTTGCGGCTCTTTCATCAGTATGAAGCACTTCTTCGGAATAACCGATAAAAACATCTCCAAAATTCAGATCGTTTAATTTATATGTAACAATCCTTTGGGAGTACCCGGTACCGTTGAGACAAAGTATTATAATTAAAGTGGTTAGTATTGGTAACTTCATAATCTAATTTAGTTATCCTTTTAAATTAGAGAAATTCTTTATGATAAACAATTAATCATTATCTTATTACAAATAAATAGGATTGTGTTCAATATGGAAAGGAAATTTTATTGTTTAAAATATTAATAAACAATTGTTAAACGGAATGAAGCATTCTTCTTGGTCAAAAATTGGTCGGAATAGATAAATGTTAATTTATCATTTTTAGAAATACCGGTTACTAAATTATTATTGTTGGAGCTTAAACTTCCGATAAAATTTTCATTATTGTTTATCACATTAAGTTTGGGAAAATTTTCATCCGAATTTTTATCAATTAAAGAAATATCATTGGTATTTGTTTTTGGCTTTTGTGAACTTGTAAATTGCAGTAAAACTTCCCTTTTTCCACTTAAATTATTTTGTTGGAATTTAAATGGTTGGTTTCTGATTTTTGAATATTCTGTTTTGCTTAAAAAATCAATGCTATTTCTTTCAACAATTTTTACTTTTATTAAAGCATTTGCACTTTGCCTGTGTTGCCCCAAGACCTCAACAGACATAATAAAAAGAAAAAGTATTGTTAAAATTTGCATCTAATTTTGAAATAGTTAGTAACCTTTCAAAACTATCGAAAATTTTGGATAGTTTGTTTATTTTAAATCACAAATTAGTAAGAAACAGAAAGAACGAATAATCCTTCATAATCGCCAATTGGCTGGCTGGGTTGAATGTAAATTGAACCGCCTACGTATAACTTAACCTCTCCTATTAAACCGTTTTGCCTCAGAGTTAAATTATCTCCAGACTGTATCGTCGTAGAATTTTCTTCAATAACGTTCGGGATAAAAGTTAATGTTGAAATTTCACCTCCAGAAGTTGACACCCATTGATAATTATTCAATTCAACCTTATCAAACATAACAGAAATGGTTCTGCCGGGGTTTCCTCTAACAATAAATTCTTTACCACTGAAAGGTTCTATAGTTTCCAAGGAACCGGTTGAAGTGACAAAGATTTCTCCAAAGTCTAAATCTCCGTTCCCCGCAGTAATTGAAAGTGGTAAAATTAGATTAACTGATGCACTGCCTGAAGTATATCCTGTTTGCTGCGCAATGGGAAAACCTGTTATTATTAAACTAAATAGTATTATTAAAGTGCTGCTTTTCATACCACAAAATACAAAGTGATTGTTTTCATGTAAAGAAAAAAAATGGCGCCAGATATCAATTTTCTTATTATCTAGCGCCATCGAGGACCCATGAGGAATTTACGACTCTAAGCTCAATTTTACTATCGGAAAATGGAAAACAAAGTTTAGTCTAAATTACTTTTGTTAAGTTTTATAACAAAAACTTTGTATTCATTTAGAATTTGTAATTTTACTAAGAATATCATATTTAATAAGCTACTGTTATTGAAAATTGTCCAATATAATCTCCTACGGGTTGATTAGCATTTACTCTAATTTTTCCGCCTACCCAAATATATAGCCTTCCAAAATTTCCGTCATTTCTAAGTCGGTATCGTCTTCCATTTCTAACATTTCTCGGGTTAGTATATGTAGGATTCTTACCTGTTCTTTTTACATTTGGAACAAAATAAAGAGTTCCCGAATCACCGCCATAAATATTAACCCAATTCTTATTTGTTAGAGTTACAAATGTTGAATAAGTGACTGTAACTCCTTTCCTTTTTTCTCCGGTCACTTCAAACAGAACTCCATCTCCGGGAGAAATTGTTTGCCTTTGTCTTTGATTACTAACTATAACTTCCCCAAAATCTAAATCTCCACTTATTTTATTAAGTGCCAAACCGGTAGTTAGTGAAATTTTAATATTATTGCTTAAGGAAAAATTATTCTGTCCATAAAAAACATTACTAAACATTATAAATAAAAGAACGATTGAAATTTGTTTTTTCATTAGTAAAACATATGAGGAAGAAAGAATATTTCTTCCTCATACATTAAATAAGAAATTTAATAAGCTACTGTAACTGTAAAAGCACCCGTGTAATCTGCTTCTGT
>JAJRZB010000159.1 GCA_024275455.1 Bacteroidota bacterium
AAAAACTAAGTACAACAAGCGCTATACTGCAAACCGCAATTGATTGTAAGCATCAGGGGAAGAGTTCCATAATTTAATATATTTGTAAACAGAAAAATACATTAAATCAGGGCGGTGCGCAGCATAGCGCTATCCGTTATGGGCAATTAGAGAACGAAGAAAGACTGTCAGCAAAGCCACTGACTTAAATCGGAAAAAAGAAAATTAACTGACGGGAAATTATTCGGACAAAAATTGAACACAACGGGATAAGAATTTGACCTGAACAATCCCAAAAATAAAGTAAGGCATAAAATTAAAATAAGAATAAAATGAAAAGTTTAAAATTATTATTAGTTGTATTCGGACTGATAATTTCAGTTCAAACATTTGCGCAAGATTATAAATATAAGCAAGACCCTTGGGACAAAGAAAAGACAAATATTTTTGACTCTTATGGTAATAAGGTTGGCTATTACAAAGTTGATGCTTGGGATAAATCAAAAATAAATGTCTATGATGCTAACGGAAATAAAGTACAGACAATAAAGAACGATGCTTGGGATAAAAGCAAAACAAATATTTATGATAGCTATGGGAACAAGCAAAGAACTGAACAAAAAAATGCATGGAACAAAGACCGTGTTGATATTAAAGATAAGTATGGAAATATAATTGGTTATCGACAAGCTGACGCATGGGATAAAGATAAAATAAACGTTTTTAATAAAAATGGAACTAAAATTGGATATTATAAAAAAAATGCTTGGACAGGAGATTGGGAATATTTTGAATTATAGAATAAAAGCCCATAACAAAAAATATAGTGCATTTGGCAGATAGTACTAAAAATGAAGATGATAGTAATAAATAAACATAGTGCAAAATTGAAAAAATGGAGTTTCGAAATGCCAAACGCACCATATTCAAAACGTTGGGCTGCATTTTAAAGACCGAAATTAACAAGAATGACAATACAAGAAAAAAATATAGAATTCTCAAAACTCAAGTCTGAAATAATTAAGAAAGCCACACTTAAAGAATGCTTTTTAAAAGAGACTCAGGAAGAGTGTTCCAGTAATATTGTCAATGCACATAGTCTTCAGAGAATGGGTTCACTTTCCATTTTAGAAAGAGAAATTAATGGTAATCAGAAAATATTTGCTCTAACTGAAAAACAAATTAATCCAAATACAGGCAAAAGTGAATTATTACCAATTGGTAAAAAGACTGCTTCAACGTTTTTTGGTTTTTGTGGAAATCATGATTCTAAAATATTCGCACCAATTGAGCAAAATCCTGAATTAATTGACCTTGATTTAGATGAGCATTGCTTTCTATTATCTTTTCGTGCATTTGCAATTAGTTACCATAGAAAAAAGGAAAACATTCATTTGCTTTCTATAAATGATGAAGAGTTAAAAACAAAATTGAGAAAGTACTTTAATCATAATAATCTTGATGCTCAACTCGAAGGAGAGAAACTCGGTTTACAGGATATGAATCCAAATAAGGAGATATTGACAAATGCCCTGTATTCAAAAGATTATAGTTGTCTTGACTTTTTTATTTATGAATTGGATTATACTGTACCAACTGCCATGTGTATGCTTACCAGTCCTCCATATTTATTTAATGGAAAAGCAATAAACATAAGTACTAATCCAGAATACCAATATTCAGATATTTTTACTTCTGTAATCCCTCTTAAATCGAGAACTCTGGTTATTTTAGCATCAATGAAAAATGACCCTTTTGGTTCAATATATTTAGATGAATTAGAAAATATGTATGAACTCCCATTACAAAAAGCATTGACATGGCATGTATTAACAAATGCAGAGAATTGTTTCTTTTCACCTGAGTGGTTTGAGAATTTGAACACTTCTCAAAAACAATACATAGTGGACTTAAGTGAATTTTCAGGTAGTTTGACTACACCATATTTAAAATATAACCCGAAAGAATTTAAACTAAATCTTTTTGACTCAAAATATGCTTTAGTAACAGAAAAATAAAAAACGACAGCCCAACAATGTATATAGTTTATGGCGGGTAAAGTGCTAAATATGAACATTATAACAACAAATAACCATCGGAGTAAGTTGAAAGTTTTGTGTTTCAAAAACCGCCACAAAACCATATACTCACCGTTGTGGGGCATTAAAAACAAATAAATTAAAATTTTAAAAACATGAGAAAATTTCTATTACTTATTGGCCTTTCAGTCTTATCAATATATTGCCAAAGCCAAACAGCCACCATCACTATAAAAGTTACCAATATTGA
>JAJRZB010000160.1 GCA_024275455.1 Bacteroidota bacterium
AGCTGATGCTGCTCCTCCAATATTTGCCTGACTTCCAACAGCAATAAAAAAGAAAGGGGCTTTTATTAAACGACCTACAAACAGCATTAAAAATGCGTGAAAGGTAATCCAAATTGAAGTAATTAATATCAAATCAAAATTTTTAAAAAATCCAAGGATATCCATTTTCATACCTATTGTAGCAATTAGGATATATAAAAATAATGTCCCGATTTTTGATGCACCCTTAGCTTCCAATTTTCTTGCTCGTGTAAAACTTAGAAGTAATCCTCCGGTTGTTGCAATTATAACCATCCAGAAAAAATTAGATGTTAAACTAAATTTTGCCAGTTCAGGATAGTTATTTTGAAAAAAAGGAGCAATTATATCAGCTAAAAAATGAGAAACTCCGGTAACACCAAATCCAACGGCAAGTAAGGTCATCATATCGTTAACATTCGACATGCTAAACTCATGCGAAAAATCTTTTTCTACACTTTTCTGCACTTGCTCCAGTGATGTTGTATCAGCTTTTAGAAATTTATTTAATTTATCATTAATTCCTGCACCGAATAATAATATTGCAAACCAAACCGAGTAAGTTAGAACATCTATTGCAATAATTGACGAAAATACCAAATCGGAAACATGAAAGACCTCTTTCATTGCTGTTTGGTTTGCTCCCCCGCCAATCCAACTGCCGGCAATGGTTGAAAGACCTCGCCAAGTAGCATCAGGCCCAGAGTGGATTATTAAATCCGGGAAGAAAAAAGAAACAATTAAAATAGCAATTGGTCCGCCGATAATTACACCTGTTGTGCCGGTTAGTGTCATTATTATAGCTTTGGGGCCAAGCTTTAAAATTGAGTTAAAATCAACCCCAATTGTTAACAGTACTAAACTGGTTGGCAGCAAATACCTTGAAGCAACAAAATAAAGGTTAGAATTTTCAACAGAAATAATTCCGATAGTATTGAATATTCCCGGTATAAAATAACATAGCAATAAACTTGGTACAAATTTGTAAAAAGTTTTTAAATGCTTATTTGTACTACTTGAAGTAGTAAAAATTACAGCAAGTATTGCCAGAAGAATAGCAAAAATTACTGCATCATTGGTTATAGGCATTAGTATAATTTCAATAGTTAATTTGTAAAGACCAAAAGTTAATCAAATTGAAAACCAAATTCATGCAAATCGTAATTTGTTTAAATATATCAAGCTAATTACTTGATTCATTTGTAACTTAGTAATAAGTTTTATAAACTAATTAAAAAATTAAAAGAAATTATTGTTGAAAGAAATAATTACGAAAATATCCCACAAAGCTAACCAGCTGATTGATAAAGCTAAATTAACCGAACATACATTTATGATTATTGTAGCAATAATCATAGGAATACTTGGTGGATTTGCTGCAATAGGAATTAGAGCATTAATTGAAGCAATTTCAAATTTGTCTTTTGAAGGTTCAGGAAGTTACCTTGAAAACGTAATTTCTACAAGTTGGTATTGGATTATTATAATTCCGGCTATTGGCGGATTAATTGTTGGTCCTTTAATTTACTTTTTTGCGCCCGAAGCAAAAGGGCACGGTGTCCCTGAAGTTATGCAAGCTATACTTTTAAGAGGGGGCACAATCAGACCGAGGGTAGCATTAATTAAAGCTTTAG
>JAJRZB010000161.1 GCA_024275455.1 Bacteroidota bacterium
AAAAAAATGGATTGTTTTGGTTGATATTTGGAGAACAAGATAGAAATGGAAATATTGATTTATCATCAAATTATCTTGAGGACATTAAAGCACAAAATATTTTATCCCAAATTCAATGGGGAAATTTGTGTCTTAATTTAACAAACTCTTCTAAAGATCTTAACAGTAATATCCAAGAATCATTAATAACTCTTTTTAACAATCTTTATCAAACACCACGAATACATTTTATTCCAGCTATTCGGAACATAGATAATTCCGAAAATGAGAATAATGATTTAAGTGGCTCAGGAATTATTGACAAATTAGCTAAACTTCAAAATCCAGATCATAATAACCAACATCTAAAAAAAGATTTCGAAAAAGTAAATCATTTTTTAAGATCAATTACAGATAAGGAGGATGCTAAAATTGAAATCCCCTATGAACGAGATAAAATTCTTGTTCATATGGATGGGAAAACTCTACCATTAGATTCGCTTGGTACAGGAATTCATGAGGCTATTATTCTAGCTTCAGCAGCTACTCTTCTTAATGACTCAATTATTTGTATTGAAGAACCAGAAATTCATTTTCATCCAATCTTACAGATAAAATTATTAACATTTTTTAATAATAGAACTTCAAATCAGTATTTTATCGCAACCCATTCTTCACATTTCCTTGATAGTGTAAATACTTCAATTTTTCACATCAAGCATGATGGTAATTCATCTAATTCACATTATGTTTCAACTAATGATTCAATTTTTGATATTTGTTCAGATTTAGGCTACAAACCATCCGATTTACTTCAGACAAATTGCATAATTTGGGTTGAAGGTCCTTCAGATAGAATATATTTAAACTATTGGTTAAAGTCATTATCTGAAGATATAATTGAGGGGATTCACTATTCAATTATGTTTTATGGCGGGAGGCTATTAAATCATCTCACCGCAGAAGATAACGATGTATCAGAATTTATTTCCTTAATAAGGTTAAATAGAAACTCGTTAATAATCATTGATAGTGATAAAACGGGTGCAAGATCCAAACTAAATCAAACAAAAAAAAAGAATAATATCAGAATTTGAACAATCAGAAAGGATAGCTTGGGTGACTAAGGGATGTGAAATAGAAAATTATATTGATCCAGACGTTTATGAAACTTGCTTGATTAAAACACATCCTAGTGCAAAAAAAATAGCGAATAAATCAGTATTCTCAAATTTACCTAGGTATGTAAAAAAATCATCAAAAAAAGAATTCGTTGCATCCAAAATAAAAGTTGCAAAAGAAGTTATAAATACACCAATAAATTTGAGTATTCTTGATCTTGAAAAAAAATCAATATGGTCTTGAATTTTATTTTAGAATCAAACGGAAAAGAAATATAACAAACAGATTTGAGCTAAAAATGAATTGTCAGAATAATACTAGTGAAATGATTTTAGACAGACTTTGGCATTCTTACAAAACAACCAATAATAAAAGAAATATATCTTTTTAATAGACTTATCACCTAAATGGGACTCTTCACCAGTTTTTTTTCTTACCTCTCTATGCTGTTTTACCCATTTCTAATAATTCATAGTCCACACATTGAGTAAAATTAATATTGGACATGGTGTTAAAGTAATTGTAAATGTTACTTTTATCGAGGCGTAGTTTGAGCTTTCGTCATGGATTTTCTAATCGGCTTCGTTCTAAAAAACAGAACTTCGCCGTATTCAGTCTTCCTTTTCAAAAAGCTTAACTAAAAATGCTTTTTCGTAAACGCTCTTCCGGAATGCGATTTTAGATATTTTTCAAATTGTAGTGCTTTCTCTTTTTCTCTAAATCCAAAAAAGGTTTTTATTTCCCATGGTTTATACTTAGATGTATAGGGTACTCCGCCTTCATTATGTTTTTGCAATCTTCTCTTTAGATCTTTTGTATATCCAATGTAATATCTTTCTCTTTCAACCAAGCTTTGTAAGATGTAAACATAATAAAACATTTATTCTCCTTTTTAAGACTGATTTATCGAGGCGTAGTTTGAGCTTTCGTCATGGATTTTCCTAATCGGCTTCGTTCTAAAAAACAGAACTTCGCCGTATTCAGTCTTCCTTTTCAAAAAGCGAAAACGAAGACTGAGTGGAGGTGGCGGGAGTCGAACCCGCGTCCGAAGATACCCTTCAGTGAACGTCTACACACATAGTCTATTCTTTAAATTTCGAATATTAAACTCTAATAGACAAGATTTTAATATTCTATCCCAGTAAATGTTTAGCATCCTCTACCTGGAAGCTCGATTCAGCTAGTACACCTAACGGCGTTCATCCTAATCTCGGCGTACACAAACTAGGTGAACGACTGCTTACAAATTAAGCAGCAAGTGCGTAGTTATAGTCGTCGTCTCGACTTGGTTCCGTCGTTTAGCGTGTCTACGGAGAACACGGTGCGCAGTTCAAAGAACAAATATCCCCGTCGAAGCCAATTTCACCCCCGAAAAAAACAAAAAGTATTGAGTGATTGGTTGATTGTTTTATATTTTATATGAAAGCTTTACAAAACATTATTTTATCATATTGAGTGAAATATCTCAATTTTGAGTAATATCGAGATTCCTCACTTCGTTCAGAATGATAATTTGTCAGTTATGCAAAGGCTTCTAAATATCAATATGGTTCCCATTCGTCTTCTTGAAAATCACTTGTCTTATTTTCGTATCGTGCCAATACAAATAGGATATCAGATAAACGATTTAGATATTTTACAATTTCTTGATTGATCTGTTCCAAATCAGATAAATCAATAACCTTACGTTCAGCTCTTCTGCAAATGGTTCGCGAAAAATGTAAAAATGCAGATCCTTTTGTACCACCCGGTAAAATAAATTTTTTAAGTTCTTCTAATTCAGATTCAAACTCATCAATTCTTTTTTCTAAATTTACAATCATTTCATCAGACGTTCGCGGAATATTAACTTTATTATTTTCTAAAGGAGTTGCTAAATCACCGCCAACAACAAATAAATCATTCTGAATTTTTCTTAATATTCCTTTAACAGAATTTGTAATACATTCGGAAATTGCCATTCCTATTGATGCATTCAGTTCGTCTACGGTTCCATAAGCATCTATTCTAATATTATTTTTGGGAACTCTTTTCCCTCCGAAAAGACTTGTTTCTCCTTTATCACCGGTCTTTGTGTAAATCTTCATTCTCTAACCAACTATCTTCAATTTAATCGTTTTTTTACTATCATTTTCTACAATAAAATTTAACTCACTTCTATTTTCTTTATATTTTGTTCTAATATAAGCTAATCCTTCCAAATGATTATTTTGAAGAGAAGGCACAACTGTTGTTAAGGTACCCGCATAATTATTTTCAGAATCAATTAAGTCAACCGGAACAGAGAATTCAACTTTATCCTCTATAATAATTTGCTCTAATTGTTTTTGTACTTTATCATATATTTTTAACCGGGTTATTATTTCTTGCCCAAGATAACATCCTTTTGAAAAACTAATATCCCCAATTAAACCGGCTTCATGCGGATTAAAGTTAACATTAATTTCATTTGGATAAGCCGGAATTTTATTTGAAACTCTATATAAATTAAAAGCCTCTTCTCCAATCATAGATAAATCAAAAACACTTCTTCTATCAAGCATAAAATCTAACAATGGAATCGCATTTTCAATTTTACTGAATAACCAAAACAGACTTTCTTTATAACCTTCTTTTTTAAGAAGAACCGACTCTATACCTTCTACATTAATTTTATGCAGGATATTGTTTTCCAATCCTTCAACATCTTTACCGCAAATTAAGGTTAAATAAGATTCTGCTTGTGGTCCAATAATATCAAGAATAACATATTTTTGAGAATAGTTTTCAATTTTTACATCTTCGGTAATAATATATTTTTCAATCCACCTTTGTAAAACAGCTTCATTTTTTTTACTACCAACTAAAAAATAATCGTCATCAATTCTAATTAGTGAAGTTCGATCAATAAGTCTTCCTTTCTCATTAGCAAATAATGTAGTTTTATAGGAATTTGATTCCAAAGAAGAAACATCATTTGTGGTAATTCTTTGCAAGAATTCCAATACATCCTTTCCACTAAGTTTTAGAACAGCAGTTCCGGAACGGTTATAAATACCCACACCATATTTAACCGAGTTAACTTCTTCAGAATAATCAGTATAATGCCGCACAAAATCATTCTCATTTGAAATTCTATTTTTAAATCCATTATTTAAAAAATTGATCATTCTATCCAATTAAATACCTTTCTGTTCTATTTTTTAAGATTTGCAAATTCCTCAAAAAAGTAAGCTGAACTTAGAACTCCAAGTTCAAAACTCCTTAAGCTAAAATGCTCATTAGGTGAATGAATATTATCTGAGTCTAAACCCAATCCCATTAAAATTGCAGGAGCTTTAAGTTGATTAACAAACTCAACAACAATAGGAATTGAACCGCCTTCTCTTGTGTAAACTGTTTTTTTACCAAATGCTTTAGAAGTTGCTTTAGATGCTGCCAAAATTGCCGGATCATCCAATGGAATTACAATTGGTGAACCCCCGTGCATATCGGTAACTTTAATTTTAACACTTTTAGGAACTAACGATTTGACATATTTCGTAAATTCTTTTGCAATCTTTTTGGGATCTTGGTTAGGAACAAGTCTCATACTAATGTTTGCAGTTGCTTTAGAAGGCAAAACTGTCTTAGCACCTTCTTCAGTAAAACCTCCCCAAATACCGTTGCAATCCAATGTAGGTCTTCCCCATAATCTTTGCAGGGTATTAAATCCCTTTTCTCCCTGAAGTTCTTTAACTCCTAGTTCTTTGGCATATTTTGTATCAGAGAATTTAAGACTTTTTATATTCTCATTTTCTTTTTTAGTAAATGGAAGAACATCCTTATAAAAATTAGGAATTGTAACTTTATTGTTTTTGTCTTGTAACTTGCTAATCAATCTTGCTAATTCATTAATCGGGTTAGCAACCGAACCTCCGAAACTGCCGGAATGTAAATCTTTATTAGGTCCGGTAATTTCAACTTCCATATATGCTAATCCTCTAAGTCCGTAATTTATAGTTGGAACACCTTCTGCATACAAACTTGTATCGGAAATTAAAACAGCATCACATTTAAGAAGTTTTTTATTCTTTTTTAAAAATGTTTCCAAGTTGGAACTTCCAATCTCTTCTTCACCTTCAATTAAGAATTTTACATTAACCGGTAATTTACCAATGGTTTTCATGTAAGCTTCAACACTTTTAATATGAACAAAATTTTGCCCTTTATTATCATTAGCTCCTCTAGCCCATATTTTACCATTTTTGATAACCGGCTCAAATGGGTCGCTTTCCCAAAGTTCAATCGGGTCAACCGGTTGAACATCATAATGTCCGTATATCAAAACAGTAGGCTTTCCTTTGGCTTTCATCCATTCCCCGTAAACTAACGGATGCCCGGCAGTTGGAATAATTTTTATTTTACTCATTCCGGCATCTTTTAATTTACCTGAAACAAATTTTGCACATTTAGCCATATCTTTTTTATGACTGCTTGTTGTTGAAATACTCGGAATTCTTAAATAGTCTTTTAACTCTTCAACATAGTTATCTTTATTACTTTTAATATGATTAATTACCTCTTGCACTTCTAACTCCTATCTGATTTTTATGCAAAAATATTGGAATGAAAATTAAGTAATTCCTTTAACTTTTAACAGAACTATAAAACAATTTTGTTGTTAAACTTATTAAATAAGTTATGCTCTTTTAGTAAAATATTTTACTATATAATGATTTTTATTTAATACCTTGTCGCAAGGTTCTTAATAGCAAAATAAATAGGAGTAATTAAAAAGTAAAACTTTCTTTATTTTTATAGTTCAAAACTTTTTATAGGCAATGATATTATTTAAATATATTTCCAAAAATCTTTTACTGCCATTTATATTTTCGTTATTTACATTAATGTCGGTGTTTATGCTCCAGTTTTTAATGAAGATTGCAGATAAATTGGTAGGTAAAGGATTAAGTTTTGTAGTCATCTCAAAACTTATTATCTACAGCTTAAGTTGGATGTTTGTTTTGGCTGTACCCATGGCTGTTTTAGTAGCAACATTAATGGCTTTCGGAAGTATGGCACAAAACAATGAAGTTGCGATAATGAAAGCATCCGGAGTAAGTTTATATAAAATGATGATTCCCCCAATGTTGGGAGCAATTTTGATTGCAGGCTTACTCGTTCAATTTAATAACTATGTTTACCCCGAAGCTAATCATGCTCTAAGAGTATTGACTCAGGACATATCCAACCAAAAACCAACTCTTTCGTTAGTACCCGGTGTATTTTCCAGAGAGATACCACGCTATTATTTATTAGCCCGTGAAATTGACCCTCATACAAATAAAATGAAAAACTTAACAATTTACGATCACTCAGATCCAAAAAATCTAAATGTGGTCACTGCAAAAAGAGGAGAAATTTATTTTTCATCAGATAGAAAAAAATTAATATTGAATCTATTTGATGGAGAAATACACACAACAAATACATATGATTTTAAACCTTACAGAAAATTGAATTTTAAGAATCACAGAATAGCAATGGATGCCGACCAGTTTTCACTTAGAGAATCAGCACTTGGCGTAAGAAGAGGTGATAGAGAATTAGGCGCTCCGGCAATTTTAAAACTTGCCGATAGTGTTGAAGTACTTTATAATTTAGAAATAAAAAGAGCAACCAAAAGAATTGAAAGCGATTTTATAAACGATACTACAAAAACTGCACGATTAGAAAAAAGAAAAAGAAATTTAAGAGTTTCCTATTACCGTGTTGAAGATAAGATTCGTGCTTCAAAAAATGTACTTGCACCAATTTTAAGAAGGGTTGAAAATTATAAAAAGAGAATTAACAGCTATTGGGTTGAAATTCATAAGAAATATTCAATACCTTTTGCTTGTATTGTTTTTGTACTTATAGGTGCGCCATTAGGTACCATGACCCGCAAAGGAGGTTTTGGAGTTGCTGCAGGTATAAGTTTGGGTTTCTTCCTTGTATATTGGGCATTCCTTATCGGAGGGGAAAAATTATCCGATAGAGGCTTGCTCTCTCCTTTTTGGGGTACATGGTCAGCAAATGTTGTATTAGGAATACTAGGAATTATTTTAGTAAGAAAAAGTGCAAGAGAGAGAGTTGAACTTAATTTAGATTTCGTTAAAAAAATTATTCCTAAAAGATGGAGAAGTTATTCTGAAGAAAATTGACGTTTACATAATAAAACAATTTCTCCAAACCATCTTATTCGGGTTGTTAACTTTTACTATCATATTTGTTGTAATTGATATGATGGAAAAATTGGATGATTTTATTGACGAAAATACATCGTTTAATATTATTGTTCAATATTATTTAGTCTTTATACCGGAAATAATCAGACTAATGCTACCAGTATCGGTTTTACTAGGAGGTTTGTTTACTGTAGGGAAATTATCAAATCAAAACGAACTAACCGCAATAAAATCAAGTGGTGTAAGTTTCTACCGTTTTACTGTTCCTTTTTTAGTTACCGCTTTTCTCATAAGCTCAGCTGCTGTTTATTTTGGGGGTTATGTTGTTCCTGAAGCAAATAAACATAGAATCTATATTGAACAAAATTATTTAAAAAAAGGAATAATTCATTCCGGCAGTAATATTTACTTTAAGGATAGCAGTACTAGAATTGTAACAATCTCGTATTTTAATATTAAAACTAACAAAGCAAATCGTGTTAGCATACAAGAATTTAATTCTAACGATTTAACTAAAATGATTTCCAGAATAGATTCCAAATCAATGTCTTACGATACTACATCTTCCTCGTGGATATTAAAAGACGGGGCACAAAGATTTTTTTATGATAACAAAGACTCTGTTCATATTTTCAGCAAACTAGAAGTAAACTATTTGAATTTTACACCTGAAGAAGTAATTCAAAAACAAAAGAAACCTGACGAAATGACTCTTGATGAGTTAAATGATTATGCGAAAACACAATTAAACGCAGGCAATGATCCGACAAGAATAAATATTGAATACCATTCCAGGTTAGCTTTTGCATTTGCGAGTTTTATAGTTGTACTGTTTGGATTAACAATTTCTGCCAACAAACGAAAAGGCGGTACGGCAATTCAGTTTGGAATTAGTGTACTTTTAACATTTGTATATCTTGTATTTATGAAAATAAGTCAGGCATTTGGAAAAAACGGTTCACTTGATCCACTGCTAACAGCTTGGGCTGCTAATATTGTATTTTTTATTGCTGGAATTGTTAATTTAATTAGAATTAAGAAATAATTCCTTTCTTTTAATTTTCCAAGATTAATTATGATTCCCCTTCTTTAAAAATACAAGGGTGTTTAGTGAAATGCTTTTCTAATTTCTTCTTTTGAAAATTTCTTAATTGTAATGATAAAGAAAACTGAGGTAACAAAAGGCCAGAAATAAGTGACTATTACTGAAGAGTAATTTTCTGTGAAATTAATCATTTCACCTAATCGTACACTACTAATTCCTGTTTGAGGTAAAAATGCATATCTAATAATTGGAGTACCTAAGTAAAAGACAATTGTAACTAATAACGTATAAATCAATATTTTTCTCGATATATTTTTATACGACATTACAAATATTGACGTAATTAGTATTAAAATGTTTAAAAATAGTTCAATGCCTTTCATAAAAAAAAATAAAGTGAAATTTATATTAGCTGGAGGATTAAAATCTTTAGTAAGCACTTGCAGTTTAAGCATTGAAAAAAAGCCGTTATAATCGAATAGGTACTTAAAAAAAACAATTAATGTAAAAAGTATTAATAGCCAAGAATACCATTTAATATGATTTTTAAAATTCATCATTTGGTAACCTTAGTGTTTTATTTTAATATTCCTTTACTTGTCATATTATTTCCCAGTTTTTTACGAGTACTCTGGATTTCATATTCCAGGAGATTCCGGCACAAAAGACAGCCTGAGACAGATCTAAATAACTTTGTTAAAGGATTCTATAATATTAAAAAGTCCATCTTGTAGACATTGCAAAACCCAATCGCTTTGCATCATTTCCGTTAAGTAGCGAATGAACATATGAGGCGGCAAAATCAAAATCAATAAGTCCGGAATCAAAACCAAAACCTAATGCCCAATTAAATCCGTCATAACCCCCGACTGAAGCACCTGTTCTAAATTTGAACCAGTTAATCGGAATCCATTCAACACCAAGTGAGAACCTTTCCCTGGTACTGTTAGAGGGCATATTATTAAATCCTTGATGATAGTTTAACTCAATTAACATTTGCCCTGGAAATTTACCTTTAAGAAATCTATCTAATTTAAAACCCACACCAAGTTTCATTGCAGTTGCCAAACTTGTAGAAAATGATTCTGTAAACTTTCCTTCTCCGGTTATTGCATCTGCCAGAGAATCGAGAATATTTTCATCCGTTACATCTTCCAAAATAAAAGATCCATTCGAACTGTATTCTGCAGTACCTTTATTCCAATTTATGCTGCCGAGATCTGTTACAGCAAAAGCAATTGACCAAACTTTATTTAATTCGGCATATAAACCAAAATCAATTCCAAAACCGGTTCCGGCAGGTTCATTAAAAAAACCTATATTGGCAGTTTTTTCTTCCGTTAATAAACTATCTGCATTCGCACTTTTTTCAAAATCATATTCAACTCCAAAACTTGGAGAGGTTGCAACTAACATTCTTGAATCACCGTTAACTACTATATTATAATCACTGGTTGTTTCTAATGTAGTGTTAATATTATCAACTCCGGCATAGAAGAAACCTTGAACTAATTTAAGTGAAACTCCTGCTGAAATAAATCTAAAAGCATCTGGGAAAAAATCGGATAAATCTCTTGAATAGGAAAGTGAATAGTTTCTTAGATACCAGGATTTTACATCCATATCGTTCAGTTCAAATACTTTATTAACTTCATTACCGAAGAGTATTAATTCAAATAATTGTTTTGGCAAACTAACTTGTGCGCTTGTCCAATCTTGAACTGAAAAACCAAAAGCTCCTATTTCTTTTGATGGATAAATTGAAAAGGACAATAATGATATTCCAACATTTGTATTTATCATTGAACCGTTATCAAACAAACCCAAGAACTTGTTCTTATCTGCAGTATTTAAATATTTTCCAATTACATTCCCGTTAGAGCTTTGTTCCCCGGTGAAAAAATAATTATAATCATTCAGAGTCATAAAATCGTTACCAACTGTAAAATTAAGTGTAGGCAATGGTAAAACAGTCCAAAGTTCAATACTATGCTCTTGCTTTACAACTAAATTTGCAGGGTTAACACCTAATGCATAAACACCTCTTGCGGAAATAGCATTTGTTCCGGCAAGACCAATGTTTTTAGCATCTAAGGAACCAAAAGAACCAAATCCTTGAGCATTTACGGAAACAATAATAAAAACATTAATAATAAAAATTTTAGTTAACAATTTCATATTTCTACCCAATTATAAATCAGCTTTATAGCTGGCTTTACCTTTTACTGAAAAACTAATTTTATTTGATGTCATAAATTTAACCGGAGTATTTGAACTACCGGCTGTACCGAATTTTACATCTATTGCTAAGAACGGATTTCTTAAAAATTCTTGAATATCGTTCCCTTCTAATCTTAATGTTTGTTCGGTTAAAGCCGGAACAATTATATCCCCTTCAGAACTTACTTCCGGTTTCGGAATTTCAATAAAGTCTATATTATTATAGCTTGCCGGAATTGTTACCACTGAATTATAAAATTCATCTAACACTTCTGCAGTAAAGGTTAAACCAACCGGAATTGAATTTGCGACTGAAAATGTGACTTCAGCATAGTTGAATTTCTCTATATCTTCTTCACTAATATTACCCAAATCAACTTCAAATGTATCTTTAAATGTTCCTTCGGAAATTCCAACATTTAACGGTATTTGAAAATCTATTGTACCGGAAATTGAATCTCCTCTTGAAACCCCAATAACTTCATAATCAGGATTTAAAAGCGCCGATCCGCTCATTGAAAAACTATCAGGTAAGTCTGAGGAAAAGCCATTGATTAAATCACTTATTTCTATCGAAACAGGATCCGGAGACGGTAATACGATATTACTTAACTGAAGAGTATTTGTTTGAGAACCGTTTGTTGACTTAAGTAAACCGTTAATGTTAAGTTTAAAATCCATTGAAGAGTTTAAATTAAGATTAAATCTAGCATCTTTAAAATTTATCTCACCAAATTTTAAATTATCTCCAATATCACCATAATCAAGTTTAAATCCGCTTTCCTGTAGTTCTACGATTGTTGGCTTTAATTGCCCTGTAAATGATTTGAAAACCAATTGATCAAAATTTAACACAAAAGAAATACTATCATTTTTCGTAATAGTAGAAACTTCTCCGGTCGAATCAGTTGTAACCTGTATTGAATAAGACAATTCATTTGTTGGAACCCCAGGAGTTGACGTTGCAATTTGCCAGTCTGTTAAAGAGGGTATCTCAATTATTTTATTTTGTTCATTACGATTAAGCGGAATAGTTAAAGTATAAGGATTATTATTTGCATCGAATAAATTATCAAACTCGATATTTGCAGTAAGATTTAAATCCATATTATTATTTACGGTAAGAACTATTCTTCCTTGATCAATTACAGCAGTTTCAATCTTAGTGGAATCATCAATTGAAACAGCATCATTTAAACTTAAAGACTGAACCGGAAGCTGAGCAGTTGCAGCACCAATTACAAGATTTTCAAACAATGCAAGAATAACAGTACCTGCCCCCGGAGGAACAACAACTGAATTTCCATTACTGCCTCCACTCCATATTGTTCCAACATATTCCCATGTGCTTGTAATTTCTTTGTTTCTAATTACAAACGATATGGTTGTTGAATCATACGCAGGAATGTTAATCCAATCTTCCACGTTAGCTGATGTATCGGCAATAATTGTCTGATCCGATTTATTTCTTAACAATACTCCTCTTAAAACAATTGGAACCGGTAAATTATTTCCAATAATAATTCTTAGCGTACCTTCTTCGGCAAATACTGATTCTACTGTTTGTATCCCGGTAACATCCATTACTACATTACCTTCCTGCTCTGGAAATACCTGGGTGGTTCCACTGGTAACATCGGTAGTCCAATCCTCAACTTTTATTTCGGTTGCTGCCGGTAAAGGTATACTTATTGCAAGTGGACCAATAGTTTGTGAGAAACTGGTTTGGAAAGATTCCATTTTTAATTCATCGTCCACTGTAATTGTTGATACGGATTGTGTATCACCATAATAAATCAACCCTAACTTAGTTGGGTCTTGGTAAGATTTAAGTAACGAACTATCTTTTTCAACTAACTCAAGTAGTTCAAAACTTTTTGATGTAATTGGAATATTAAATTCTATATCCCAACTTGGGCTTACAAACTCATTTGGTTTATCAAAACAACCTGTAATAAATGTTAGTGTTATAATAAATAATACCAAATGTATTTTATGAAGTGCAATTTTATGAAACACTTAATATTTCCTTTTTTTTATTTCATTAAAATCATTTTTCTTGAAAATGTATAACCGTTTGACTGTAGAGTATAAATATAAACTCCACTATACAGTATATAATCGACAGAATTTTGTGAAAATTCAATAATATATTTACCTGCTGATTGATAAGAGTTGACCAATGTAGTAATATGTGAACCTAATACGTCATAAATATCTATTTTCACATTTCCATTTTTCCTAATTGAATATTCAATTTGTGTAGATGGATTAAATGGGTTCGGATAATTTTGTTTCAATTCATAATTCTTTGGCAAATTATTTTCACCGTTTATTTTAATTCCGGTAGGGTTATTTCCATAAGCAATCCTTCGTTTTCCGCCTCCTATTCTGGATAGATGAATTGCTCTGAACTTAATAGAATCGGGTGTATCGAAAGATTCAATTCCTTTTCCGTTCCAGTCTTCATTTTCACCTTCTCCTTCAAGGTATGAAAAAGCTAAACTGTCACCCCTGTCAATTCCCACTAAATCTAAGAAGTTTAACAGATTATCTGATTTTGGAAGGCTAAATTCTGCATAATATCCTTCATTAAAATAATAACTGGAGTCCTCCGGATAGAAATTTGAATCGGGTAGTTCCCAAATTCTAATCTCAAAATAGGAAAACATGGTATCACTTTTCGTTCCTAAGTTTAGATAGGTTCCAACATTAGGATCTAAATTTCTAATATAAATTTTAAGGATTATATCATTATCTAATGCTCCATAATCAATTCCAAATCTACCCCCTACCAAAGCATTATAAAGGTTTTGGTAAATTGAAAAATCAATTGGAGATGAAGGTAATTCTGCTGCCGGAATAAAAAAACTTTCCCCTTCTTTAAAAGATCCCTCGTCAATTTTCGTATCAACTGTGCCAAATATCACAGTTTTTTCTAAAAACAGACTATATTTTACAACATTGGTATCCTGGCTGAATGTTGTATAAAATGAGCCAAAAAGGAATAATAATGCAAATATTCTTTTTGCTGATTTCATTTTTGTCCTCTGAGATGTAAAAATTACCGATAGTCAATTAAAAGGATAAAAATCTGTTGTCAAGAACTGATTATTTTAATTAACAAACTAATTATTAGAAATAATCGTAGTTTTAACCGATTTGTTTAAGTGGAGTTCTTTGGACTACTCTTTTTTTTTGAAGCAGGATATTATCTCTATTAATACCTTTTACAAAATACATATCAATTCCGCCTTTACCTTTTGTTGCAACCTTACCTCTGTATTCACAATCAAAGTAATCTCTAACTAGCATATAGGTATATCCTGAAATATTTATTTCACCTGGTTCACCGGAGCTTTCCATTCGACTTGCAATATTTACCGTATCGCCCCAAATATCATAAGTGAATTTTTTTGTTCCAACAACACCGGCAACCACACTGCCAGAATGAATTCCTAATCTCATTTCCCATTTAATCGCAGCGGTTTTATTTCTTTCTTTAATCATTCTCTGAAAATCAATTGCAGCATAAACAATTTTAATTGCATGATCTTCAACTTCATTTGGTATACCACATGCTGCCATGTATGAATCGCCGATAGTTTTTAGTTTTTCTAAACCATATTTATCTATGATAGAATCAAAACTTTTAAAAATATCATTTAATTCATTCACTAATTCTTCCGGAGGTAATACGGAGGTTGTATAGGTAAATGCTTTAAAATCTGTAAAAAGTATTGAAATACTATTAAATCTTCTCGGTTTTACTTTACTATTCAATTTAAGTTCATTAACTAAACTTGAGGGTAAAATATTATGTAATAGACTGTCTGCCTTATTTTTCTCAATTTCTAATTCTTTAGTTCTCTCCCTAACCATTTTTTCAAGAGCTTAATTGCGTTTTTTAACTTGTTGCGTTTTGAAATAGTATATATAGTAGAATAAAGTAATTATTAAAATTGAAGAGATTGTAATAAACCACCATGTTTTATAAAAAGGCGGTTCAATTGTAAACTCGCTTAATAATTTTGCACTTCCAATATTATTTTCATCATTTACAGCTTTAACCCAAAATTTATAGTTCCCGGGCGGTAGTGCTTTATAGGTAACCGTATGCTCTTTTGTTTCCGACCAATTATCTTCAATTCCTTCTAATTTATATTGAAATGAAGTATTGTGAGATCTTGAAAATAAGATACTGTAAAATTCAAACGAAATGTTGTTTTGCAAATATTTAAAAGTGTTTTTTTCTAAAGGATTAAAATCATCTTCATTTGTTCCATCGGATATTTTAGCATGAGATAAGAAAACCGGAATTTCTTCATTCAAAGTTTCTTTATTCGGATTTATTTTTACAAGTCCACTTTGAGTGCCAAACCATAAATTACCTTTTTTATCTTTATAGTAACCATTCTGATTAAGCTCTTGAGAAGGCAACCCATCACTTTTAGAAATATATCTAAATTTTACTTTATTTTTCTTTTCTAGTAATCCATTATCAAGTATTGATAAACCATTTGTTGTACCAATATATAGATCTAATTCATTCTCTAAAATAAAATAACAAAAGTCAGATGAAAGCCCATCCTTTTCAGTAAATGATCTAAAGTTTTTTACATCATATCTGCTGATGCCTACTCCATCGGTACCAAACCAAAAATTACCGAATTTATCTTGGGTAATAGAAATAATATTATTTATAGGCAGTCCTTTAGAAGTATCAATAATTTCGAATGCTCTCCCATCATATTTAATTACACCTGCATGATGGGTTGCAAACCAAATATTACCTTTTCTGTCTTCGTAAATATCATTAACATCCGAATGTTTAAAACC
>JAJRZB010000162.1 GCA_024275455.1 Bacteroidota bacterium
AAATATTGATTGTTTAGTTTGTCATGATCAAACCGGGACTTACAAAAAGACCCCTACAGGAGCAGGAATGCCGGATAAAAGTGTTGATTTAGTAAAAGTTGCTCAAAGTGTTGGACCAACAACAAGAGAAAATTGCGGCAAATGTCACTTTGAAGGAGGTGGCGGTGCAGGTGTTAAACATGGTGATCTTGATGAAAGTTTATTCAATCCATCCGCAGAGTTAGATGTTCATATGGGCGGAGCAGATTTTCAATGTGCCGATTGCCATGCAGGTGAAAATCATCAAATTCTTGGTGCCGGTCATGGTTCTATTATGGAAGGAACAAATCATTTCGGCTGCATTGATTGTCATACAGGGAAACCTCATACGAAAAGAGTTTTAAATAAACATTCAAGTTCTGTAGCTTGCGAAACTTGTCACATCCCAACATTTGCCAGGGAAACACCAACAAAAACTTGGTGGGATTGGTCAAAAGCAGGACAAGATAAAAAAGTTGAAAAAGATGAATATGGAATGCCAACTTATCATAACAAGAAAGGTGAATTTGTTTGGAAAAAAAATGTAATTCCCGAATATAGCTGGTATAATGGAAAAGCTGACTATTATCAAATGGGAGATAAAATTGATCCTAACGAAGTAGTTCAATTAAATTCTCTATTGGGAAATATAAAAGACCCAAAATCGAAAATAACTCCTTTTAAAGTAATGAGGGGAAAACAAATTTATGATGCGGGTAATAACTATTTGGTTGTTCCCAAATTATTTGGTAAAGGTGGATATTGGAAAACTTTCGATTGGAATGCTGCTGCAGAATTGGGCATGAAGTCTGTTAAACTTCCCTATTCCGGTAAATATGATTTTGTAGAAACCGAAATGTATTGGCCAATTAACCATATGGTTGTAAGCGGTGATCAAGCACTTCACTGTACTTCATGTCATGGTAAAAAAGGTAAAAAAAGACTTGACTGGAAAAAATTAGGCTATGATGGAGACCCGTTAAAAGCAGGCAGCAGATTTGAATAAAACCAGACAATTATTTTCCCAAGATGATATCAAACATCATCTTGGGAAAATTCTATTTTTTTTAATTTATGATAAAATCTAAATAAAAATAAAATAGCTGCTGTTGTTAACCCTAAAAATAATCCTAACCAAATCCCAACAATATCTAACTTTAAAGTAAATCCTAAAACATAACCTGTAGGTAATGCAATAATCCAATAAGCAACAAAAGTAATAATCATAGGGATTTTTACATCTGTTAAACCTTTTAACATTCCCATAACCACTGCTTGTACACCATCAGAAAGTTGGAATAATGCAGCAATATACAATAGAGAAGAAGCCAATGCAACAACATGACTGTCATTAATATAAAGTTGAGGAAGCTCTTTATTAAAAATTACAAATATTATTCCTGTAAATGACATAAACAGTAATCCCAAAATTATTGAAGCTTTCCCGGCTAATTTAACTTCAGAGATATTTTTTCTGCCTAAAGCGTTTCCAACTCTTATTGTTGCCGCTGCTGAAATACCTAACACAACCATATACGAAATTGATGCTAGATTAATTGCTATTTGATGTGCAGCAAGTGCGGCGCTACCTAACCAACCGATTATTATAGCTGCCAACGCAAAAACCCCTACTTCCATAGAATACATTAACCCGCTTGGAAGACCAAGATTTACAATATTTTTAATTATATCCCAGTCAATTTTTCTGAATTTTAAAGATGGATTAAACTCTTTATAACGAGAAGATTTTAAGACAAAAGACATCATCAGTAAACTCATAAAAATACGAGTAAGTAAGGTTGTATAACCTGCACCGTTCAACCCCAAAGCCGGGAAACCTAAATTACCGAAAATTAAAACCCAATTACCAGAAACATTAACGATATTTGACAGCAAAGCAACATACATTGGCGGTTTTGTATGTGATAATCCTTCAACAAACTGCCTGTATGTTTGAAACAACATAAATGGAAAAATTGAAATGCTGAGAATTTCTAAATATGATTTTGTTAATTCGGCTACTTGGTAGTCTTGATTTAAATAAGTTACCAATTGAGCAGCTCCAAACGTAACAACAGTCAAGACAATACTAAATAATACATTTACTAATAATCCTTGCCTAAGAATAACACCACATTTTTCTTTGTTCTTCTCTCCCCTAGCAATTGCGACTAATGCAGTAATTGCATGACTCATACCAATTCCCAAAACCATAATTAGGAAAAACAACCCGTTTGCCAAAGCAGCGGCAGCAAGAGGTTCAGCTCCTAGTTTTCCAACCATAAAACTATCAACAACACCCAGCATTATATGACCTAACTGCCCGATAGAAACCGGTATTGCTAGTTTTATTGTTTCCCAAATATGATCTTTAAGGGTTCCTCGGAGTATATTTTTTTCTACAACACTTCTCATTAACAGTAAATTAGTGTAAATTTATTATTACATTTTTTTTAATACAGATTAAAATAAGGATTTAATATGAAACAATTATTAATAGGTGCGTTAATAGCACTATTTTCCATAACCGCCTGCAGCCAAACTAATAAAACTGAAAATTTAGATATTGTTAGTAAAGTTGATTCGGTTAGTTACAGTATAGGTCTTGATATTGGCAAAAATTTTAAACGACAAGATATTGAAATTACACCTGCTTTATTATTGCAAGGAATAAATCATGCATTGGCAGATACTTCTCTTTTAACAGATGATCAGATTAGAAGCACTATGATGAATTTACAAAGAGAAATGAGAGAGAAACAACAAAATAAAAGCAAATTAGTTGCTGAAAAAAATAAAGCCGAAGCTGAAGCATTCTTCAAAGAAAATAAAACAAAAGAAGGTGTTATTACTCTGCCAAGCGGCTTGCAATACAAAGTACTTAAAAGCGGAAACGGTAAAACGCCAAAACTAAGCAGTACTGTTGAAGCACATTATGCCGGAAGCTTATTAGATGGAACTGCGTTTGACAGCTCGTACAAAAGAGGTAAACCGTTTACTACTAAAGTTACCGGAGTAATTAAAGGATGGCCAGAAATTTTACAATTGATGAAAGAAGGTGACAAATGGGAAGTTTATATCCCTTCTGAATTAGCTTACGGTGAAAGAGGAAGCGGTCCGACAATTGGTCCCAATGCAGCTTTAATTTTTGATATGGAATTAATATCTGTAAAATAAAAAGTGAAAAATTTTATTAGAATTCTCAGTCCGGTTATTATTTTAGCCGGACTTTATTTTATCTTTAATTTTGTATTTGTAAATAAGATAACCTGTAACTTTATTTAACCCGAGCAAAAATGATTAAACATTATGATGTAATTGTAATTGGCAGCGGTCCCGGCGGAGAAGGTGCTGCTATGAAAGCCACCAAAGAAGGTAAGGAAGTGGCAATTTGTGATAGTTTTGAAAACATTGGAGGAAACTGTACACATAAAGGAACTATTCCCAGTAAGGCATTAAGGCACGCAAGTCAAATTATTTCCGATACTGAAACTCTGAATAATGCTGATTATCAGTCAATATTGAAATCAATGCTTCCCATAATTGAACAGCAATATCAATTAAGGAAAGGATTTTACCAGAGAAATCAAGTTACTATTTTAGACGGAAGAGCAACTTTTATTGATGAACATACTATAAATATTACCGAAAAATCGGGGATTGAAAAAAAATATACTGCTGATTATTTTGTAATTGCAACCGGTTCCAGGCCTTACCATCCATCCGATATTGATTTTACACACCCAAGAATTCTAGATAGTGATTCAATCTTAAAATTAGATAAAAGCCCGAGATCCATTTCTATTTACGGTGCCGGAGTTATTGGCTGTGAATACGCTTCCATTTTTAGAGGGTTAAAAATAAAGGTAAATTTAATAAATACCAGAAATCAACTTCTAACTTTTTTGGATGATGAAATAATTGATGCTCTTGCCTATCATTTAAGGGAAGACGGAGTGATTATCAAACATAATGAGGAATATGAGAAAGTTGAAGCAAACGAAAACGGAGTTACTGTTTATCTAAAATCTAACAAACAAATTAAAAGTGATTATCTTTTGTGGGCACAAGGACGAACCGGTAATTCGGATAATATGAATTTGGAAAGCATAGGAATTAAAGGAAATATTAGAGGTTCAATCGAAGTAAACGAACATTTCCAGACAGTACATAAAAATATTTATGCTGTAGGTGATGTTATTGGTTATCCAAGTTTAGCCAGTGCTGCTTATGATCAAGGAAGATTTGCCGCAACTCATATTGTACATGGAGAATGCGAACATAAATTAGTTGAATATATTACAACGGGTATTTATACAATTCCGGAAATTAGTTCCGTTGGTTTTACAGAAAAAGAATTAACGGAAAAAAAAGTGCCTTATGAAGTTGGCAGATCAATGTTTAAACATATTGCAAGAGCACAAATAACCGGAAGAACTACCGGAATGCTAAAAATTTTATTTCATAGAGAAACTTTGGAAATATTGGGTGTTCATTGTTTTGGGTATGGAGCTTCGGAAATTATTCACATTGGACAGGCAATTATTACACAAGAAGGACAAGCTAATTCGCTTATGTATTTTATAAATACAACTTTTAATTATCCAACTATGGCGGAAGCTTACCGAGTAGCTGCTTTAAACGGATTAAACAGAATTTCTTAATATTATCTTGATTATAAAATGAATAATAAAAAAAACGAAAAATTTTATTTTAAGCTGCGCAAAAATATAAATGAATGGCTTGAAGATAATATTAATTTAGATAGTAAATTCAGAGAGTATATTTTAGTTGTACCGGATATTTTTTATCTCCTGATTAAACTTGTGCAAGACCCCGATGTTCCGCAAAATAAAAAAATAAAACTAGTTGCTGCCATAGCATATTTTATTTCTCCGTTTGATATTATGCCGGAAGCAATACTCGGTCCGGTAGGTTATTTAGATGACCTTGCATTGGCAACTTATGTACTTAATGATTTATTAAACTCAATTGACCCTCAAATAATAAAAAGAAATTGGGTTGGCGATACAGATATTTTAGTTACAATAAAGAAAGTACTAATTAATGCAGATAATATTATCGGGAAAGGTGTTTGGGGAAAATTAAAAGGTATGTTCAAATAGTTATTTTATTATTGGAAATAACATAGTAAAAGTTGTTCCTTTTTCTAACTCACTTTTAACAAAAATTTCTCCATCCATAAGCTCTACAAATTTTTTGGTTACAGATAATCCTAAACCAGTACCTTGATAAAGCCTATTCATCCCTTCACTAACTTGTCTAAAAGCTTCAAAAATCAGTGATTGTTTTTCTTCCGAAATACCAATCCCCGTATCAGATATTTCAATTTTAGCTTTTTCAATTCCGTTATTCTGTTCGGAAGTTAAAGAAATTTTTATTCCTCCGTGCTCAGTAAATTTAATAGCATTATTTAATAGATTCGTCATTATTTTCTCAAACATTTTATCATCAATCTTACAAAATACTTCATCAACCGAACTTTCAAATTCCAAATTCAAATTTTTATCAAGAGCAACAGGTTTATATAAGTTGGCAGTTTCACTTAAAACAGAGTTCATTTCTCTCTCTTCAAGTGTAACATCTACATTATTCGATACAATTTCCGATTGGTCTAAAAGTAAATTAAGTGATTCGGTTAAACGATTACTACTTTTTAAAATAATTTCAGCCATTTCTTTCAAATCCGGATCTTCTATTTCTTCGTATAGAATTCCTGCATAACCTAAAATAACAGTTATGGGAGTTCTAAGTTCGTGACTCATATTATCAAGAAACATAGATTGCATTTTATTGGAATCATCCATCTAAGACAATCCTACCTTCGGGTTAAACTTTTATAATAAAAAATCCTAATTCACTACTTATTGTAATTTACCTTAAAATTAGGGCATAATCTACTTAATAATCGAAAAGACTGCGCAACTACTTAAATTATTTTTTTACTTTGTTAATAAATATAATACAATTAAATTTGAACTTCTTTAATAGTCATTAATAATTATATTGATTTCCGACTAAGTATATACTGAGGTTAGCATGAAAAAATTACTTTTTTTATTTTTTATTTTATTTACAGTCGGCTGCGCTCAACTTACTTTAGAACCGGTAAACTTTGCATGGCCAATTGAATCGGTTCTTGATGTGGATGACGAGGGAATGATTAGTGACAATAGATATTCTTTTTCAGCTAATGTAACACAATTATTTTTTGTAGAAAAGAAAGATTCGAATGCGTATAATAAAGAATCCGTACGAATAATAAGAGGAACAAAAGGCTATTACTATATAATCGGATCCGGTTTTAAAAATGTATATGTTTTCTCTGCAGATAACGGGGCACTAAAATTGCATAATAAAATTTTTGTATCGGAATTCGGACTGGACTTACCAGCCTTTAACCAAAGAGTTCCTTACATTGAATTACTTGAAGGAGAAGAACATTTATTCTTCCTTAATTCAGACGGCATAAAGGGAGAGTAAAATGAGAACTCAGACAATTTACGTAAGTATATTTTTGTTATTTGCCTCTTTAATATTTGCGCAATCTGATTATAGAATAACTCAAGAATTTAAAAGCCGGCAGCGTTCTTTTGAAATAGCAATTGAATATGCAAAAACTCCGGATGAGTTAACCAGAATAAAAAAGGAAATTTTAGAATTTAAAAACGAGTTCAGAGGAAATAAAGAACTACTGAACAGAGCACTTTATCCAAATAATTTTGAGTCTTCATTTACAAATCTTGATAAAAAAATTCAATTTGCCGGTAAAAAAATTAAAGAAATTGAAAAGCTTCATACAAGAGTAACTTCTCTGGAAACAGATTATTCATTAATCTCAGAAGAACTTGGCAAACTAACAAGAGAGGTTAGTACTTTAAGAAAAAGCAACAGCAGATTAATGAATGAATTAAAAGCTTTCAGATCCGGCTACAGCGGTTCTAAAGAATCAATTGATTCGTTAAAGAATTTGATTAGTGAACTTAAAGAAGGTATTAATCAGCGAGATACACTAATTAAAGAAATAATGGATAATATTTTTGCTACTGCCGAACATAAAATAGAATCTCTAAATGATGCAGAACTAAAGGGACTTAAGACCCAAATTCAAAGTACAAGTTTGATTGATAACATAACAAATCTTGTAAAAGATAATATAGAATTCCTTAAAGCAAGTATTCTAAATGTAGAAGATTTAATTAATTTAAGAAGTGAATTTAATGCTTTTGATGACCGATGGAAACATTTTGGACCAAAATTATTTAACATTTATTCTGCCGATAAGCAAAATAAAGAAAAATTGGTTTAAATAGATTCATTAATAGCAGGATGGAATAATGCTTTGGGAATTGCAGTTTGGAATTCCATTAACGAAGATTTTAAATCGCATAATATAAAATTAAGTCCGTTTTCAACCGGCGATGAATTCGAGAATTCGATAATCACTTATGTAGATAGTACGATCAAAAACAGCAATACAGATATTAATAAAGAAAAAAACTATATCTTCTTTGCAGAAAAAGTTTGGGGCGAAATTATTAAAGTTGAGTGGCTTCCCGTTTTAACTTCAAACAACCTTTTAACTCAAGACCAAATTAATACTATTGAACAAAAATTAGAATAGTGGAAAGAAAATAGCGGTGGATCTAAATCAATATTTATTTACAGCATTATTGTTATTTTAGGAATTTTTATTGTTGTTAGTCTTTATTTATTAACTAAGAAGAATAAGAAAAATGGAAATAAAGACATTGAAGAAACCATTGAGATTACGGATGAAGAACTAAATAAAATTTCCGACGATGAATTTATTGATGATGATAAATAGAAGTGGTCACTAAATAATTCAATCATTTCTTGACTATTCAAATTAGATTGAAGTCAAGTTTGACATTTCAAATGAAATATAATTTCACTCTTAGCCGCTCCCCAATGAGAGAATTATTAAAATGACCACAGGCAAAATATATTTTGCTATGATTGATAAACAATTTTTCTAATTGTATCAAATTGCAGATAAGGATATTCTTCACGCAATGAATCAATAGCTTCACTTGCTCTAACTTTTGAATCGCGCATGTCTTTAAATCTCTTTTTAATCAAATAATCTCTAACCGATTTTTCATTTATCAATCCTCTATTGTTAAGTAAACTATAAACTTCATCACTAATTAATTCGGGAATAGGATTATTTGCAGCTTCATTATATTCATCATTGAACATAAAACCTCCAACAATTGTTTATTACAAATTCATAATGCCTAAATAGTCATAAGGATTTGAGAAAACAACTGCATAAATATGCGGTTTATCTGTAATAAACTATAGTTTTTACTGTTTTTTTTACTATTTGTGCGGTTTATATAATGAAGAGATAATTAAATAAGACCTTTTCTAATGGCCTTAGCAACTGCTTCCGATTGGGAATGTACGTGAAGTTTTTTATAAATATTTCTAATATGATGTCTAACCGTATCAACACTTATAAATAATGAATCTGCTATTTGTTGATAATTATCTCCCTCGGAAAGCTTATTTAACACCTCTTTTTCTCTATCCGATAAACCAAATTCTTCTTTCGAAAAAGAAGCTGGGGAGTTTTGCTGAAATACATTTATCACCTGTCTGGCAATCATTGAGCTCATTGGAGAACCTCCTTCATAAACTTCTTTTATTGCCTCCAATAATTTTATTGGCGGAGTATTTTTTACCAAGTAACCACATGCCCCTGCACAGAGTGCCTCGAAAACAACATTACTTTCTTTATAAACTGTCAGCATCAAAATATTTAATCCGGGATTGATTTTTCTAGCTTTTTTTACACCCTCAATTCCGTTCATTCCGGGTAATCCTATATCCATAAGTGCAACATCAACTTCAATATTTGGTAATTCTTGCAAAAAACTTTCACAGTCACCATAAGCACTAATACATTCATAACCGCTTGTACCACTAATTAAGGCTGCCAGTCCTTCTCTTATGGTAGTATTGTCTTCAACAATTACAACTTTAATCATTTATTTAAGTTTTCCTTCGAATTCTATTGTAGTACCAACATTTTCAACAGAGTTGATTTTAATTTCACAATTAATTTGTTTAGCTCTTTCTTTAATATTTTTTATCCCGTTACCAAATTTAACTTTTTTAATATCAAAACCACTGCCATTATCTTTCAGCTTAAATAATAGCTTATTACTCTCTACTGATATTTCAAAATTAATTTTAGTACAATTACTATGTTTAATACAATTATTAAACGATTCTTTAAGAATAAGATATAAATTTTGTCGGTATTCCATTACCAATTTTACATTTCTCAGCTTTTCTAAATTAGATGTCTGTAAGGTTATTCCCAACTCACTTAATAATTCTCCGTAATTATCTTTTAATCTTACAATTAAATCGTACAAAGAATCCATTTTAGGATTTACCACCCAAACAATATCACTCATAGATTCAACTAATTGACGGGATAATTGGCTAATTTGGTTTAGATGCTTAGAAATTAAATTCGGTTTTTCTAAATAATTGGAAGCTAATTCACTAAGTATAGAAATTTCCGTAAGTCCGGCTCCAACATTATCATGCAAATCTGCCGAAAGATTTGTCTTTAATTTATCCATAGCTACAAGGTATCTAATCCTCTGATTGATATAAAATGTAATTAGCCCGCCAACTAATAATATAAGTCCCGCAATAAACCACCAGCGCATCCAAAATGGAGCAAGAATAGTTATATCTACAGAAGCTGTGTAGGGGCTACAAATACCGTCGCTATTTGTTCCATGAACTATAAAAGTATAATCTCCGGGATCTATGTTAGTATAAAACACTTTTCTATTTTTTGAATCGGAGAATGAATATTGTTTGTCTAATCCTTTAAGCATATACTTATATTTATTCTTATCCGGATTTTCAAAATCCAGAGATGCAAATTCAAATGAAAAATAATTTTGTTCTCTTGTAAAAACCAGCTTCTTTTTTGCCCCTTTTATCGGCTTATCGAATACAGAAATTTTTGTAATAACAACTTTAGGAATGTAGTTGGAGATTTGCATTAATTGAGGTTGAAAGTAGTTTACTCCATTTATACCTCCAAAGTAAAAAGTACCATCTTTAGATTTAAAATATGCACCGCCGTTAAACTCTAAACTTTGAAGACCGTCTTCCAGATCAAATTTTCTAAAAGAATTTAAATTAGTTGAAAGTTTATAAATGCCTTTATCGGTGCTTATCCAATATCCTTTTCCCTGCTCAGCAAGTATTCCATACACATCATTACAATCCAAGCCATTTAATTTATTTATATTTTGAAATTTATTTTCTACCGTATTAAATTTAAATAACCCTTCCCCAAACGTACCGACAAGAAAGTTACTATCACTTATTTCTTCCAAAACCAATATTTTATCATAGTTTGATGAGCCGCTTAAATTTTTAGAAAAAGAATAACTTAAAAATTTATTTTCTAAACTATCATATTTATTTATTCCGCCTCCGTGGGTTCCGATCCATAATTCACCTTTTTTACTCATGCGTAAACAATAAATTCGATCGTCACTCAAACTATAAGGATCAGTCGGGTTATGTTGAAAAGTTTGAAATTTTAATTTACCGGTTTTATAAAAGTTTGTTAGGCTCACTTTACCTAAACCGCCACCAAAGGTTCCTACCCATAAAATAGTATCGTTTTCAATTAATAGAGCCTGAACTTGATTTGAACTTATACCTTCAGGATTATTTTTATCGTAAGAAAAATTCCGGAAAGAATTTTCTTTTCTGTTAAAAAAAGTCAGCCCGCCGGAATATGTTCCAATCCATAAATTTCTTTCCTTATCTTCTATAACCGATCTTACATGCACATCATTAATTTTATCTTTTCCCATGTAAGTAAATGTATTTCGGTTTCTATTAACTTTATTTAACCCACCTCTATATGTACCAATGTATAAATCTTTATAAGAATCTTCATAGATAGACCAGATGATATTATCATTTAATGATTTGCCTTTTTCTGTTAAAACGGGAATGGTTAAAAATTTATTTTTGTTCAACTCCAACTTATTAATTCCGCCCCCTAATTGAGAACCGATCCATAATATCCCGGAACTATCCACAAGTAAACTTTGAATTTCATTTTCACTTATGGAAGAGGGGTCTCTTTTATCAGCATAAAAATGATAGAGTTTTTTTCTTTTTGTATCATATTTGTGTAATCCATTTCCAAAAGTTCCAATCCAAATATTTGAATCCTTATCTTCCACAATAGCCATAATTTTACTGTTGATTTCACTACTAACAAAATTAAATCTTAACCCTTCAATACTGTTTGTTGAATCATGAGAGTATATGGAATTTTTATTATATGTCAGTACAGAAACCCCATTTCCGTAACTGCCTATCCATAAGTTCTTTTTACTATCTTCATAAATAGAAGTTATTCTGTGTCCAATTGAAAATCCTAATTTTTTCTTATTTATTTCCTTAAACTTCGGTTGTTCCAAATTTTTTCTATTAGAAAATGTAACTTTATTTAAGCCTCCGCCAAAAGTGCCTATCCACATTTCATTGTTACTATCAACAAATATTTTTGTGATTTTATTAGAGCTTAGACTGTTTTTTTTGTTTTTAAAATGATAAAAATATTTTTTCTTATAAGTATTCGGGTTAAATCTAATCAATCCCTTGCCCCATGTTCCTATCCACAAATTCCCTAAACTATCTTGAGCAATAGTTGTAATTGTACCGGATTTATTTCTGGAAAAAGTTATCGGATATGTATAATACTTTTCTTCTTCGGAGCTGAACCAATCACTTGAGCGGGCAATATCAAAATGAGTAAAAATTTCTGTTTCAGGATCAAATTTACTTAGTATTCCGCTGCTGGTTCCAATCCAGAGAATACCTTCGGAATCTTCGAAAAGGGAATTTATTTTATTATCGGAAATTGAAGTTGAGTCACCCGGATTATTTGTATAAACTAAAAACTCATATCCATCATATCTGTTTAACCCGTTAGCAGTTCCAAACCAGATAAATCCGTTCTTATCTTGGAGAATAGATAAAATTGAACTTTGAGATAATCCCTCTTCAATATTTATTTTTTTAAAAAAATACCTCTCCATTTCCGCAGTATTTTGTGATAAAATTACGGAAACAAAACCCAGTTGAAAATAAAAAAAATATGTAGTAATTCGTCTAATTATCATTACTCAAAAATAAAATATAGAGATTTTATACTTATATTAAGTTAGTAATATTTTATTTTATTGCAAGGAAATTGTTTAGAAGTAAAATTATTTTTGAATCTTTTTTGAATTTCCTACATCTTACTTGAAAAAAAATATAAGGAGAGTTATGACTGAACATTTAACTAAACAAACATTTTTAGAAAAAGTGTTTAATTACGAACAAAATAAAGATTGGAAATTCAATGGTGAATTACCTTGTATTATAGATTTTTACGCTGATTGGTGTGCACCTTGTAAAATGGTTGCTCCTATTTTGGAAGAATTAAGTGAAGAATATGCAGGTAAAATAAATGTTTATAAAATTGATACCGAAGCTGAACAAGAATTAGCTGCTGCTTTTGGTATCAGAAGTATTCCTTCATTGCTATTCTGCCCAAAAGATGATAAACCGCAAATGGCACAAGGAGCTTTACCGAAAGATGCTTTAGTTCAAGCAATAAATAACGTTTTATTGAAAGAAGAAGTTGCTTCGTAAATAAAGAAGAAGAGTTATAAAAAAAGCTGTCCCGATAAATTCCGGACAGCTTTTTTGTTTTTAAAGATTCTAAATAGTAAATTTTTATTTTAAGAGAATAATTTTTCCGCTGTTAACTACCACATTTGCCGATGAAATTTCATTAACAACATATCTGTAAAAATAAATACCGCTTGGCAAATTACTTGCTTCGAATGTTAAATTATATTGACCGGAAGCTAAACTCTTATTTTCCAATAAATTTACTATTAACTGTCCGTTTACATCAAAAATCTTCAATGTAACTTTTGAATATTCAGCCAAACTAAAACTAAATTTACTAGCAGGGTTAAAAGGGTTAGGGTAAGGATTACCAAACGACAGTTTAAAAATATCCGATCCATTGTCATCTAAATCAGTAACAGATGAAAAATTAGCAATTAGATTTTGATCATTTTTTATTTTTACAGTTAATACCGAATCATATGAAATTATGCTGTCGCCATCTGTCCAATAATCAAAACTCCAGCCTTCATTTTTAATTGCAGTTACAGTTGCAGTTTCATCAAAATAGAAATATCCGCCTCCTGAGGTTGCACCACCCTCTTGCGGAAAGGATGTTAACGATAACGAATATAATGCTCTTTCAAAATTAGCTGTAATACTGATATTATTTTCAATATTTAATTGCAGATTGCTGTTCGAACTCAATTCCGTGTTATTTACAGTCCAATTAGTAAATTCCCACCCTTCATGCGGAATGGCAAGTAAATTTGCAATATCCTTATAATAATAATATCCGCCACCAGAAGCCGTTCCACCTTCGCTTGGTGTTACAAATATATCAATATTATATATTTTCTTTTCAAATTTGGCATCCAAAGCAACATCAGAATTAACTACCATAGAAAAAGTTAGATTTTGAGAAATCATGCTTCCGTTTTGAAACCATCCTTTAAACTCCCAGCCGTGATTTACAGTTGCATTTAGCGTTACATTTTCACCTCTTGAATATTTTCCTATCCCGGTAACCGTACCGGCTTCAACCGGATCAACAACTACATCCACACTAAACATTTTGAATTCAAATTCGCTGAAAATTTCATAATCATCTTTAATAACCAGTTCCATAGGATTTTTTTCAGATTTTATATCGCCCGACCATTTTATAAATGTGCTGCTTTCACCGGGAATTGCTTCTATTTCATACGTTTTCTTTTTTATTAATTTTAGTTCCGCGGGTAAATTATGGACTACACCATCCACCGTTATTTTACCTGAACCGCTGCCGATTTTTTTGAATTCTATTTCTTTTAAATTTTCAACCCAAAACTCACTCTCGGTATAATTAGCTTTTGGTGATCCACTGTTAAAATGGAAATAGTCAAACTTTAATTTCGAAAATCCCTCTTCGCCCTCAACTTCAAATTCTATTTTAATAAGTGGTCCGCTTCCGTCTAAAGGAATTCTGCCTTTTGCTTCAACTATTACATTCCCTTTGTTTTTATCTTCCTCAACTCTCCAGCTAAACTTATCCGTAAGCGTGCCGTTATCTTTTACTCTTTTTACTTTAAGAATTTTGTGATCAAAAACTAATTTAAACTCATAACTTCTTACATTTTTGTTAGTAAGATTTGAAACATAAATTGGTAGGGTTATTCTTGTATCTTCTTTACCTGTAGTATCCGGAATAGAAACAGTTACTTGACCAACTATCTTTGCACTAAATAGAAGTAATAATGAAAATAAAAATATATTGATGTGAAAATATTTAATATTAAAGATACTTTATGTCTTTATTTTAATTTAATAAATTATTTGTAAAAATAACAAAAAAATGTGCGGAGCATCACAATTTTATAATAAAAACTAAAATAATTAAAATGAATAATGAAGAAAACAAATTACAGAAAGAGTTGTATTCCTCGGAAGGATTTCTTTCGGAAACACCAACAATATAGTTGACCTGTATGAAATAGGTTCGATAAGAAAATAAGATATAATGTATTAAACAATAAAAATATAATTATTGAAGTTTGAAAATATTATCCCTAAGTTAATGCTGAAATAATTACTTGCAGATAATTATTTATTAGATCGTGAAATATTTCGGGAACAACAGGATTATAAAATTGATGCTATTCATGTTTAGTGTACTTTATAAGTTATAGTTATACCACTTAATTTAGGTTTTTTATGAAAAAATGTCCAATATGCAATTTTCAAACAAAGATATTTGGGAATGATGAAGCTTCAAGCTATATAATTGAATGTTACCGATGTGGTAAATTCAAGCTAACCGATGAAGCGTTTCATAATTTAGACTCTTATATACAAACTAACAAACAGAAAAGCCATCTATCATCATGGATTAGAGAAAATCAAGGAGTGCATTTATTCCAAAAAGATATTAAAAGACTATCTACCTTAAGCACACCAGATGTTGAACAGAAAGCTGAAAAACTTTTAAGTTTTCTTACTAA
>JAJRZB010000163.1 GCA_024275455.1 Bacteroidota bacterium
CCTAACATACCGTTAGAACCCACTATAAGTATTCTTTTTTTAAGCATTGTACTTTATAAAATCCTCACTCAATTTTTGAAATTCTTCTAATGTAGAATACTGAGTAAATAATCCCGCACAAATATTTGCATTATTTAATGCAACTTCAACATCTTTTGAAATAAGATAGAAATAAAAAAAAGCTGCCCCAAAAACATCTCCGCAACCAACACTATTTTTTCCTTCTACTTTAATCGGATGGACAACAATTCTTTCAATATTATTCTTTAAATTGTAGTATAATGTTGCTCCATTTTTACCTTTTGTAATAATAAAAATTGAAGGTCTGCAGGATAAAACAAAATTTGCAATTTCGTTTTCATTACTTTTTTCATAAAGAGTAAATAGTTCATTTTCATTGCATTGAAGTATATCAACACTGTTAAGCCATTTAGTTATGTTTTTAATCCTTCTAAAATGTCTGTTTCCTTTTTCGTCAATTCCTCTTGCCAAACTATGAACATCGAAATAAATTAAACCGGAAAATTTGTTTCTTATCTCTTTTAATTCATCGGCAGTAATGTCAAAGCCAGAAATCATATTTACTAAAATTCCGGAAAAGTCATTAAAATTGATTTTAGAGGGTATTCTAATATTCTGACTAATATTACTATAATTTTCACATCTCTCTTTATCCGTCCAAATTCTTAATTTAACAGTTGGAATATTCTCAACTTGATTAGAAAATTTAAGATTAGCTTTATTAAATGCCGTAATGAATAATTCTTTATGTTGTAAAGTATAATTTGTTAACAAAAATATTTGATCTTTATTTTTAATTATTTGAGACAAACCCAAAACAGTATAGAAAATCCCACCCGGTTTTGTAGTAAACCCGGAGTCAGTTTCAATTTCATCAACTACCGATTGTCCAATTATTAAAATCCTCATAATATAACAAACAGAAAATTTTATTAAAATATTTTGTGTAAGTTTGAAATCAAAATTACTAAAATATAAAGACATAAATATGAAAATTGGAATTACTTGTTACCCTACCTACGGAGGCAGTGGGGTGGTAGCTACTGAGTTAGGTAAGGAATTAGCTTCTTTAGGACACGAAGTACATTTTATAAGTTATGCTCTTCCCCACCGTTTAATAAATTTTATTGAAAATATATTTTACCATGAAGTTGAAGTAAGCAATTACCCATTGTTTGAACATCAATTATACGGATTAGCTTTAACCAGCAAAATGCTTGAGGTTATTGAATACGAGCAACTCGATTTGTTACATGTTCATTATGCAATACCACATGCTACAAGCGCTTATCTTGCAAAACAAATATTAAATAAGCGCGGTTCTGATATAAAAGTAATTACAACATTACACGGAACCGATATTACACTTGTCGGGTTGGAACCGTCATTTTTACCTTTGGTTAAATTGAGTATTGAAGCCAGTGACGCAGTAACTGCAGTATCTCGTTTTTTAAAAGAAAAAACTCTTACTAACTATGATATTAATAAAGAAATTGAAGTTATTAATAATTTTATTGATACCGAATTATTTAACACTGAATCGAATAAACAATTCAAAGAACATATTGCTCCGAAAAATGAACGAATTTTAGTACACACCTCTAATTTTAGACCGGTAAAGAGAGTTGGTGATACAATAAAAATATTGAAAAAAGTTAAGAAAGAAATACCGACCAAATTATTATTAATTGGGGATGGTCCGGATCGATCTGAATGTGAAAGGTTAACAAGAGAATTAAAATTAGAAAAGGATGTAATTTTCTTAGGAAAACAAGACGGTCTAGAAAACTTATTAAGCGTTGCCGATATTTTTTTAATGCCTTCTCAATCGGAAAGTTTCGGTTTGTCCGCATTAGAAGCAATGGCTTGCGGTTTGCCTGTTGTTAGTTCCAGTGTAGGCGGGTTACCTGAATTAATTGTTCACAATAAAACCGGTTACATTGCCGAATTCGGAGATATTGATAGAATGGCAAAATATACATTGGAACTTCTTATGAATAAGAAAAAATTTAACTCCTTCTCAAAAAAATCCCGCGAAAGAGCTGAGAAAGTATTTGAGAAGAAGTTAATAGTTCCACAATATATTGAATATTACGAAAAAGTATTAAACTGTTAATAAAACTAAAATTAACTGTAGCCGCAAGCTTCAGCTTGCGTAAATTTACGACATAAATTTACCGATTAAGATCCGGCTATAATTGGGGTTTTACCAATACTGTAATGTGTAAAGCCCATTTGCCTGGTTTTTCTCCTGTTAAATACATTTCTTCCGTCAAAAATAACCGGTTCATTAAGTGATTCTTTAACCAAATCTAAATCCGGATTGTTAAATTCATTCCACTCGGTAAGCACAAGTAATGCATCTGCATTCTTAACAGCTTCATATTGATCTTGGGCATATGTAACTCTATCCTGTAAATAAAACCTAGCATTTTCCATAGCTTCAGGATCGTAAGCAGTAACTTTAGCTCCATGTTTTAACAGTTCATTAATAATTACTACTGATGGGGCTTCTCTCATATCATCTGTATTTGGTTTGAATGCTAAACCCCAAATAGCAAATGTTTTTCCGCTTATTTCGTTGTTAAAATGTTTTAATACTTTGTTTACTAAAACTAATTTTTGATCTTTATTAACTTTATCTACCATTGTTAGCAGTCTCATTTCGGAACCCTTTTCTTTGGATGTTCTTATTAGTGCATTAACATCCTTTGGAAAGCAAGACCCGCCGTAACCTATTCCGGCATACAAGAACCGTTTTCCAATTCTTGTATCGGAACCCATTCCTTTTCTTACCAAATCAACATTTGCTCCAACGCCTTCGCAAAAATTTGCCAGTTCGTTCATAAAAGTAATTCGCATTGCTAAATATGAATTTGCAGCATATTTGGTAACTTCGGAACTTTCAGGATTCATTTCAATAATCTGCCCGCCTTTTTGAACAAACGGATAATAGAGTGACTTCATTTTTTCCATAGTTTTCTGGGTGGAAGCTCCAATTACTATTCTATCGGGTTTCATAAAATCTTCAACGGCAAACCCTTCCCTTAAAAATTCGGGATTAGATACTACTTCAAAATTTTTAACATTATGTTTATTCAGTATCTCAGTAACATCTCTTGAAGTTCCAACCGGAACAGTACTTTTGTTAGCTATAATTTTAAAATCGTGGCCAGGGTTTTCACTTAAAATTTTTCCAATATCTTCAGCTATTCCATGAACATATTTCAGATCGGCAGAACCATCTTCATCCTGCGGAGTTGGAAGACACAAAAATATAATTTCAGAATCTAATACTGCAGTTTTAAGGTCATCTGAAAAGTTCAATCTTTTTTTTGCAATATTTCTGTAAAATAGAATATCCAACCCGGGTTCATAAATAGGAACCTCGGCATTTTTTAGTTTAGCTAATTTTTCTGGATTATTATCAATACAAATTACATCGTTACCCATTTCAGCAAAACATGTTCCCGAAACTAATCCGACATAACCGGTTCCTACAACCGCAATTTTCATTAAGTCCTCCGCTAATAATTATTTTTTATAAACAAAATCTTTTTGAATTTCTTTAAAACTAATTCCTAATTTATCTTTATGAGAAATAATCGGATTTTTTACTTGCCAGTTTATATTTAAACTTTCATCATTATAAATTATGCACCTTTCATTTTTTTTACTGTAGTAACTGGTACACTTATAGTGAAAAATTGCAAATTCAGAAATAACCGAAAACCCATGAGCAAATCCCGGGGGAATCCAGAATTGCTTCTTATTCTCTGCAGATAATTCAACACTAAAACTTTTCCCAAAAGTTGGGGACCCAAATCTGATATCAACTGCAACATCTATAACTTTTCCTTCAAGAACTTGGCAAAGTTTACCTTGAGCAAAATCTCCTACTTGATAATGAAGTCCTCTAATTGTACCGTAAGTTGATTTAGAGATATTATCTTGAATAAATCTATAGTTTATCCCTAATCTCTCATATTTTTCTTCCGAAAAAGATTCAAAGAAATATCCTCTGTCATCTTCAAAAATATCCGGTTCAATAATAAATAGGTCGGGAATGTTTGTGTCAACTTTTTTTAACATTTTTTAAAACCTCGGATTTTTATGCCAATTATATGCTGATGAAATTATATCATTTAAGTTATGTTCAGGTTTCCAACCTAAAACTTTATGGGCTTTTTTATTATCGGCAATTAGAACTGCTGGATCTCCATCTCTTCTACCTGTAATCTCGCTTTTAATTTTAAGTCCTGTAATTTTCTCAGAAACATCTATTATTTCTTTTACAGAATTTCCCTCACCCGTACCTAAATTGATAATTTGAGAATCACCTCCATCTCTTAAATATTTGAGCGCTTTTAAATGAGCATCTCCCAAATCATTTATGTGGATATAATCCCTAATACATGTTCCATCTTTTGTATTGTAATCATCTCCAAAAATAAACACTTTTTCTCTTTTACCTAAAGCTGTATTAATTACAATAGGAATTAGATGAGGCTCAGGGTCATGGCTCTCACCAATTTCTGCCTCAAAATCTGCTCCTGCAGCATTAAAATATCTTAAAGCAACTGATTTTAAATTATAAGCAGAATCAAAATCGTGAAGTATATTTTCAATTGTTAACTTGGTTTGAGCATAAGGATTTATCGGGTTTGTAGGTTGATCTTCAGAAATAGGAATTTTATCCGGATTTCCGTATAAAGAGCAAGTTGAAGAAAATACAAACTTTTTAATATTAGCTTCAATACAGGTCCTAAGTAAATTAAAACTACCAACAACATTATTTTCGTAATACTTAATAGGATTTTCAACAGATTCTCCCACATAAGCAAAAGCGGCAAAATGTACAACTGCATCAAATTTATGTTTTGTAAAAACTTTTTCTAATTCGGTATAATTTAGTAAGTCCACTTCTTCAAATGGAACATCTGCCGGAATGGCTTTTTTATGTCCCCTGCTTAAATTATCTAAAACAACAACATCAAAATTATTTTTTAACAGAATTTTTACAAAGTGAGACCCGATATACCCGGCACCTCCAGTCACAAGAATATTCATAAATTTTAACCTAATTATCTTTAGAATTAACTTATTACAAAATAATAGTAATTTTAATTTTTGCCAATAATATTGTTAAACACATTACAAAGAAACTATTGACAATTATAAAATAATATTTTATTTTAGGATGTAAAACAAATAATCTTAAGGTACTATGAAAAATTTAGCAACAAAAAAACAAGCAATTGAAATGTCTGAGTTAACATGCAGGCTTTCCAGAGCATGTAACAGAAAAGAAAGCAGTTTTGCTGCTCTATTTAATTTAACTCCTACTGAACTAAGATGTTTAAGAATGTTTTCGAAAAAATCAACTGTTTCTATAAAAGAAATGATTGAAGAACTGGAAATTAGTGCTGGCAGAGTTACACATATTTTAACCAGTTTAGAGAAGAAGAAATATATTTTAAGAAGAGTTGATGATAGTGATAAAAGAAATCACCTGGTTGATTTAACCCCTCAAAGTAAAAAATTTATTAGTCAATTAACGCAAAAACATATTCAGCTTCATCAAAATATTTTGAACAGTATTAAACCTGAAGAACAAGTTTTTATTACTAAAATTATGTATACACTTATTGATGAACTTGAAACATGGACTGAGTTAAATAGAAAAAAACTAAAAAAATAAATTTAAACTTCTGAAAATCTTAAGTACTTTTTATTTATTATGAAATTCACATTCAGTTTTTCAGAAGTTTTTTTTAATATTATCCGGCAGCAAATACTCACCAACTTTTTTATTAAATAATTCCACAATAAATAATAAAACTATCGGAATATGCTCTATCCAAACTAGATAATGCCAATGAAATTTTAATTGGTACAACGGTAATGTAATGGCATAAAAAATAAATGATAATCTTGGATTGAGCACTAAAATAGGTAAAACCCATGTATAGTACCACGGAAATTGTGTTGGACTTATAATGTAAATAATTGCAACTATTAAAAATAATCTTTGAATAAATATCTTATTATCATTTACCGATTTAACCGAAAAGTAACCAATTATCAATCCGAGAAATGAAATTACAACCCACCGGGAAGCACATAAACTGCAATGATAATTGATTTCAAAATAACTAATGTATTTCTTTACAAAATAATTTACTATTTGAAACACCGCTTCGTTATTTGTCCAATTTTTTGAGTAGGTTACAAACCCTAATGAATCATCAAGCTTGGTTAAAAGAATCGGTAATAAAATTAATGTAATAACAAAAAGCGAAACTAAAAATGAAATGAAGAGTATTTTTTTATTGTGAAATATTTTCCGGTAAACAATAGGTAAAAATGTAACCGGCCAAATCTTTACTCCAACTGAAAGAGCCATCATTAAGGAAGACATTACATATTTATTTTTAAACACAAATAAAATCCCTAATAAAATTAGGGGATACATTAATATATCCATATGTCCGGCATTAAAAATTTCATGAAGTAAAACCGGGTTCCACCAATAAATAATCACAAATATTTTGGGATAATTCAGTTTTTGCAATAGCACTATTAACAAGAGAAAAACAGTAATATCAATAACAACTAAAATGCTTTTCCAAACGCTCGTACTCCATGGTTTAATAATATATGAAATTCCACATGCCACTTGTGCTACAGGCGGATAAATTGTTCTAATATGCGGGTGATTAACTTTTTTAATAATATCACCCGATTCTTCTGCGAGTTTATGCAAAACTGCAAGTGAATCTAATGAATTATAATTTTCTTCTATAAAATTTTTCGGAGCATATTTATAAGGATTATATCCGTTTACTGTAACAGCTCCATCCCATAAATATCTGTTAAAATCGTCCTCTAAAATCGGTTCGGAAGGAACTAAAATAATACGTGCAAAAAGACCAATAAAAAAAACAAAAAAGATATTCTTTTTAGATGTATAAAGATTCTTAATAAAAACTATTGCTGCAATTGCATACACGATACCGATAACTATTCTAATTGTAATATAAAATACAATATTTTCAAGGGACGGATCAGCAGCATAAGTATAATTGGGAGAGATTATATAGATAAAAACAGCATATGAAATTAAAGAAAATCCTGCTAACCAGGCTATAACCTTAAGTTTAGTTTTATTCATAAATATCAGTTTAAACTTAGTTTAAATTTTACCTGGAATTTAAGTAAAATATATTAGAAAGTAGAAAGGAATTTAAAAGGTGATAGCTAAAAATAGCTATCACCTTAAAAAAAGAACTATGTGAAAATTATTGATGCACCTTGCGATTTTTCATAAAATTCGCCAACAGTAATAATTTCATTTACTTGCGGACAAAAATCATCTTTTGTTAGATGAAACATATCAACAGTTGCTTTACAAGCAAAAATTTCAGCTCCTGTATCACTAATCATTTCAATAAATTCTCTAACCGGCGGGATATCAATTTTTTCCATTTCTTTTTTCATCATATAAGTTGCGAAAGCGGACATACCTGGAATAGCACCTAATAATGTTGGCATTTTTAATCCGCCGGGCATTCTCATAGCCTGATTCCCTACGGTTGCAACACTTAAATTATCCATTCTCTTATCAATTACAGCATCTAATCCAAAAAAAGTGAAAAACACTGTTACATCAATACCTTCCATTCTTGCACCATTAGCCATTATAAGTCCGGGATAAACACCCTCTAATGATCCTCTGGAAATAATAATTGATACTTTTTCAATTTGTTCTGCCATTTTTAGCCTCTTTTTATTTTATTGCTAAATTAGTTGAGTAAAGTCAACATAACTTAAATAAACACTTCATATTATTTTAGATACAACCTTTTGGTTTAGGAATACCTGCAATTCTTGCTGCTTTTTTAGCCGGACCTTTAGGGAATAACTCATATAATTCTTTTGTTGGTACACCACTCTCTTTAGTTAATTTTCTAATTGATGGTCCCTCTCCGGTTTTTTCAAAAACTTCTCTCATAAAATTAATTACTGTCATATGACGATCATTTAATTCTTCAATTCCTTCTTCTTTTGCAATTTCTTTTGCAATTTCTTCGTTCCAATCAGATGCATTAATTAAATATCCGTCATCTGTTGTTTCTACTGTTTTGCCTGCATATTCTTTTGTAGCCATTTTAACTCCGTTAATTTGTTAATACTTTATTGTTATTATTTTCATTATTAATTTTAGCCGGTTGAGTTTCAGCCATACTCTTTAGGAATTTAATACCAAAAGCGACACCTCTTCTCATTTCCGGTGTATTCATTCTCTTAATTAAGGTGAAATATGAGATTTTCTCATCAACTTCGATATCTAATTTTTTGTAAACATTTAGTGCATTGTTTATTGCCTGCATCATATCGGGTTGAGTTAGATTTTTAATTGTATTCAATATCATAACAACATTATCTGCAAGTGCTCTAACATCATCAACAGTAAATGAAGTAACAATATTATCCAGAACACTTTCCAATTCTTTGAAAAACTCGAAATAACCTTTTCTATCAAATTCATCAAATTTATTCATCGCATCAAAAACCAGTTCTCGAGAAACCGGGGCAAAGTCTTCAAGGAATCCTTTGGCATTTTCAAGTAATTCAAAAGTTTGGCTTATGTTATTAACATTCCGCAACAACTTTTTCCCTAAATAGAATAGATCTTCTCCGGTTGTCTGATCGTGCAATTCTTCCAATTCATTAATTGCCGATTGATAAACTCCGGTTGCAACACGCATCAGGTCATCTTTTAGGTCTTCCATTTCTTGCCGATGCTTTCTTTGATGTTCCATTTCTTCAATTATTACATCAAGCTTATTGTTTAACGCATCTATTTGGTTTTGCATATTTTTTTCTTCCATTTTTATGCCCTCTTTCCTGCCATTGACATGTGAGATTCAATTGGTAATTCGGAACCTTTAAGTAACAAGTTCCAATACATCCATCTAAACATAACTTTGCCGTAATGATTCATCTTTGTTTCTTCCAAAAGTGAAAATGGTCCTATACCGGGAAGTGGGAATTTGCCCGGAAGAGGTTCCGTATCATAGTTGAAATCTATTAGAATACCTTTTCCAAATCCCGATTCTATATAACAGTTAGCATGTCCGTCAAATTTAGCTTTTAGTTCTCTGCCGTCAATAGCACTTAGAATATTTTCCAATAAAATATCAGCTTCAAAATGAGCTACCGAACCGGCTTTTGAACTCGGTAAATTTGTTGCATCGCCAATTACAAAAATATTATCATAATTATCCGCTCTAAGAGTGTGCTTATCGGTTGGAACAAACTGTAACTCGTCACCCATTCCGCTTCTTGCAATTACATCATCGCCCATATTTGTCGGGATGGTTACTAAAACATCAAAAGGTACTTCCATCTCATCCCAAGAAACAATTTTTTTATTCTCATTATCAACACGAGCAATGTTAAAATCGGATGTTAGATGAATATTTTTCTTTGTAAGAATATCACCAAGTATTGATGAAGCCTTAGGTTTTGTAAATGCCCCGGGCAAAGTAGTAACAAAATGAATATCAACTTTATCTCTAATTCCTCTTTCGGTAAAATATGAATCTGCGAGAAAAACAAATTCTAACGGGGCTACCGGACATTTGATAGGCATCTCAGTAATATTGAGTACCAGTTTACCGCCTTCCCAATATTTAAAGAAATTAGCGAGTGCAGTTGCACCTTCAATAGTATAAAAATCAAAAATATTTTTATGCCATAAATCAGAAACCATTCCTTCAGTTTCTTCCGGTTTAACTTTAGCACCGGTTGCAATTATTAATAAATCATAATTTAAAACCGTATTGTTTTTTAAAAGCACTCTATTTTGATCCGGTTCAATTTTATCTATTTCAGAAACAATAACTTCCGCCCCTTTGGGGAAGAAATCTCTTTTCGGTTTAACTACATCTTTTTTGTTATAAATTCCGAATGGAATAAATAAAAAACCCGGTTGGTAATAATGAGTTTCAAACTGATCGACAATTGTTAATTGCCATTCATTTCTGTCCAATGTTTCATGAAGTTTGTTTAACATCATTGTTCCGGCAGTACCGGCACCAAGTATTACTAATTTTTTCATTTATTTTCCCTTATTAGTTATGGTAATAATTCTTTTAATTTTTGTTTTATGGAAGAGCAATTTCCAAAACTTTGATATACTTCACAATCTCTACACTCTCTGCCTTCACAAAAATTATTTTTATGGTTTATCATCCAGCATGGTTTTGTATGTGATGAAAAGTATTCGCATCTTTCTCTATCTTCAAGTGCACAGTTTACTATTGCCCAACACGGTATTAATGCAAGTGTTCTTCTAATTCCCTCAATATTTATTTTATCTTCAACTATTGTTTTCTGAATACATCTGACCCTTTCAACATCCATTTCAGAATAAAGCCTTTGTTTGCTGTCTTTTTTAAAAGGTAATATTAAGCCCTCACGTTCATACTTCCTTAAAGTATGAACAGAAATTCCGAGAAGTTTTGCAGCATTGCTTATTGTATATTTTGGTTCATTCATATATAATTTCGTATTAAAAAAGTTGATACAATATTGTATCAACTTTATTGCCATAAAATTGTATCAATATAGAAGTCAAAATGTAGGTTAGAAGGAAATATTATTTTCACGAATAAGAAATACGGGAGGTTCTTCTCTAAATTATTAGAAAAAGAAAACAGGGTGTCCTATTTAAATATTATGGAAAAATTAACAATGATTCAAGATTGTTGTATAAGGAAGATTGATTGAATGATTTGTAAGTTATC
>JAJRZB010000164.1 GCA_024275455.1 Bacteroidota bacterium
GAGGTATTATGAAAAAGATATTATTTATTATAGTATTGCATTTATTTTCTTCTTGCATATATGGTCAGAATTTTTTTCTAAAACCAAAGTATGATATTGAACTAACGAATAAATACAATAACTTCAACAAAATAACTATTGAAGGAGTATTCCCATTTCAAAATGACAAGTTTGAAGTTGGTTTTTTGTTTGGAACTTTATATTCTTCTGTAATTCATAAAGGTGACTATTGGAAAGATTTCATTGGAGGAGTAGGTTACTATTTACCTTTTAAAAAGTTATATGAAAATTCCCAAATTGGATATGTACCATTTTTTGGAATTAAAGGAATATCATTATTTAATGGTATTTCTAAATCTATTTTTGAATATGATAGCGGGCATAGATTCTCACCAGGTAATTATAGCTACAATACTAAAAATGATTTTATTATTGCCATTTCTTCAGGTTTGAAAGTAAATACTGCTACAATTATTAGTTTTCTAATAGAAATTGAGTTTCAACATCGCTTTTTTACCCTATATTACAAAGAGTATGATTACGACTCATCGGGCTTTATATCTTTTGTTGGTAATCATTCGAATAAAACAAATATTAGTTCATGGATAATAAGTTTTGGGTTACAATTTGATCTTTAGTTTTATGTCATAATAAAATTAAAAGTACCTTGCTTCTTTAAGATGCAAGGCACATGAGCTATCAATTTTCCACAGACCTGCTAAAAATATAATCAACATTTTTTACCATATCTTCAGTTCTAAAAGTTTGTTTTATTTCTTCCTCAGTTAAATATTTTTTACTCCTTCTGAAGATAATAATTCAGTTTCAAGATTAGTTGATTTATCTTCCCAAACCTTCATAGCTGGTGTTTGAACCATTTTGTAGGCTTCTTCTCTTGTTGCGCCTTTATTAACAAGTTTTAATAAAATCTTTTGAGAAAAAACTAGTCCACGAGTTTTATTCAAATTTTCAATAGCATTTTCAGGGTAAATTAATAAATTATCAATAAGCTTAATCATTAACGAAAACATATAATTTAAGGTTATACAGCTATCTGGTACAATAATTCTTTCAACGGAAGAATGTGAGATATCCCTTTCATGCCAAAGTGCAACATTCTCCAAAGCAGCCATGGCATTACTTCTCAGCAATCTTGCTAAGCCGGTAACTCTTTCAGAAACAATCGGGTTACGTTTGTGCGGCATTGCTGAAGACCCTTTTTGACCTTTGGAGAAAAACTCTTCAGCTTCAAGAACTTCAGTTCTTTGCAGATGCCTGATTTCCACAGCTATTTTTTCTAAAGATGCTCCAATTATTGCAAGTGTAGATAAGAATTCCGCATGTCTATCTCTTTGAATTACTTGCGTTGAAACCGGTGCTGGTTTAAGTCCCATTTTTTCACAAACATATTCTTCAACTTTTGGAGAAAGGTGGTCAAAAGTACCGACCGCCCCGGAAATTTGTCCTACACTTATTGTTTTTATAGCAGCTTCAAGTCGTTTAATATTTCTTTTTGCTTCTTCGTACCAAAGCGCAAATTTTAATCCGTAAGTTGTGGGTTCGGCATGTATACCATGACTTCTACCCACACAAATAGTTTTTTTATGTTCAACAGCTCTTTTCTTAAGAACTTCTTTGAAGTGAATTAAATCTGAAAGTAAGATTTCTCCCGCAGTTTTCATTTGATAGGAAAGAGTAGTATCAAGAATGTCGGATGAGGTCATTCCATA
>JAJRZB010000165.1 GCA_024275455.1 Bacteroidota bacterium
AAACTATCAAAAAACTTACAAAAAGATTTACAATTAGTTGCAAATAAATTAAACTCTAGTCTTTTAGCAAATAAAGTTTTAGTAACATACAATAAAAGAAACGGAATCGTAGAAGATGATCAATTTTGGCTAGAGTATTTAAAGTTTATTATGGAGAAAGTTGACTTGCTTCTTGCCCAACATTACGGTTTCACAGAAGAAGAATTTGACTATATAATAAACTATGACATAAAATATAGAATGGAAAAGGAGCTGAATAATGGAGAATAAAATAATTTATTGGAGAAATAAATGTGGGATAACATAGTTCTTGTTTTAGTTGGAGCTGCCATTCCAATTTTTATTAATTGGTTACAAAGAAAAGAGGGAAGAAAAAAGTTTGACCTACAGCGAAAAGATAAGTACAAACTTGTTGCAATTGAAAAAAGATTAGAAGCGCACCAACAAGCCTTTTTTCATTGGAATAAACTTGCTACAATTATTCATGAAAATGATTCGTATATTAGACAAAGTATATTAGAAAGTGCTAGAGATTTCTATTTTTAAAATGCCTTATATCTTGAAAAGAAAACAAGACATGAATTATACGACGTAATTAGTAAAGTCGCTAGTTATCCTACAACTTTACAAATATGGAGAAAGTATGATCATGGCCCAGAGAAAAATGAAGCTCATCAAAATCTTGTAAATGATTATAATGCAATAAGAGCTCTTGGGAATGTAATACAGAATGATGTTAATCTTGAATCGATAAATATGGCTACAAAAGAAACACCTGAAGGACATACAGAAAAAGAGCGATAATTTCTTATTTAATTTTTTTAGAGTTTTTAATGGCAAAATCAACTAATGAAAACACTTTTAATGATAGAGCTTATATGGAGCTGGCTATTGAAGAAATGAAAAAATCACTAAATGAACCACGTAGCGATGGAAAGGTACCTCCAAAAGTTGGAGCTATTTTACTATTCCCAAATGGAGATATTGTCCGTGCTCATCGTGGGGAATTAAGAGATGGGGACCATGCAGAATTTACATTATTAGAACGGAAATTAGGCAATTCAAAATTAGATGATTGTATTTTGTTTACAACTCTTGAACCTTGTGTTGAAAGAACTCCGCCAAAAATAGCTTGTTCTGTAAGAACTTCCAAAGCAAGAATAAAAACCGTGTATGTTGGCATCACGGACCCTGATCCAACTGTTTCGGGCAAAGGGATAAAACACTTACTAAAAAATAAAACTAAAGTAATAATGTTTGATAGAGATTTACAAAAGAAAATTGTAGTCGAAAATTCAGATTACCTTAAACAAGCAAATGAAAGAAAAACAAAATCTAAGGAAGATGAATTAAAAACAACTTTAGAAAAACCGATATCAAATATAGATATGCAATATCTTTCTGATAGAGCACTTGAAATGTTGATAACTGAGTCCAATAAACCGTTTAAACTTCACGACAAAGAATTTCATCAATTTCTTACGGATAATGGCATACTGGAATTTGACAAGAATGAAAAGAAATACAAACCCACGGGATTTGGTATCTTGTTATTTGGAACTAACCCTCGTTCACAATTTAAAGGTGCTGTGGTAAAAGCTCATGTAGATTATGGAAATAACAAAATAGAGCCCAAAGACTTTGATCAACCGTTAGTTTTAATTCCGGCTTTAATAGAAGATTGGCTCAATAAAGTTTTACCACTTTCAAAAGATACATCTTCTTTTAAAAGAAAAGATATACCCGATTTCCCAATTTCAGTTCTTCGTGAAGCTATTATAAATTCAATAATTCATAGAGATTATCAAATTGATGGTGCAAAAATTTAAATAGAAATTGATAACAATAAAATAGTAATTAAAAGTCCTGGAGCTCCACACCCTTCAATTTCCCTCGATCAATTAAATAAATTTGCTGCTCCCTCAATTAGCACAAATCCTATTATTTCATACATTTTTAACTTGATGGGATACGCTGAGGAAATAGGACTTGGGATGAAAGCATTTAAGTCTTTAAGTGAAAACAATGGCTTACCTCTTCCAGAATATACTTTTAATGACCCTTTCCTAACACTAACTTTTGCTCGTAATTTAGAGGCTCTTAAAACAATTTCTTCCAATACTAATTTATCTCAACTTAACGATGAAGAATTAATTGGCTATGAGTTTATTAGAGAGAAAGGAGAAATTAGTAAAAAGGAATATGATGCAAAGTTTGGTTTTAATGACAAAAAAGCTCAAAGGCAATTATCTAAAATGAGGAGATTAAATCTAATCGGTGATAATGGTGAAAATATTAAATCAACTAAATTCAAATATATTGTTTTAACTTAATGTGTTTTTACATGGACAAATAGATGGACAAAGTGTCCATGTGGTTGAAATAGAGTTCTTTGTTTTGCGGAACATGGACAAATAGGTGGACGAAATGTCCAAGTAAGTACAATATTTCGGTAAAAATAATGATACTTGGACAAAGACATGGACAAAGTGTCCAAGTAATAAATAATTCTTATTGGAATACTTTTAAGACGGTTTAATTTATTTATTTAACTTCTATAATCTCGCCAAATATTCGCCATCTTGGCGAGATAAGAAACATTATAAAATGCAGCATTATGAAATAATTTCTATTAATTAAGATTAATGAAAAATAATGAATTATTTGGGCAACAAGAATATATTAACCAATTACAAAATCGGTTTCCTCTGCTCCCGCACAGTACCGGCGGAAATTATTCTTAAAACATACGATTGGGCTATTGAGCAGAGGGACAAAGGAGTTTGTGTAATTTCCGGTTTTTATTCAAAAATAGAAAAAGATGTTTTACATTATTTACTTAAAGGCACTCAACCGTTAATAATGGTTTTGGCACGAGGTATGAAACAAAAGTGGTCTTCGGAAATAAAAGAAGTTCTTGATAATAAACGACTGCTAATCATTTCACCTTTCGATTTATTGGTTAAGAGAATTACAAATGAAACTGCTCATAAGCGAAATAAATATATTATTGAAATTTCCGATAAATTAAAAATACCTTATGTTTCAAAAACTGGATATCTAAATAAACTGTTAATGACAAACAATGCTTATTCAAAATAAAACACAAACATGCATAGATCATAACACTTCAAATTAAATTATGTGGACTCCATTTACATTAAAACCATATTTTGATTTAAATTAACTAAAAGGTATTTTTAATAAACAATAAAAGTGATTTTATGAATTACGCAGAACTAATTCAAATAGCGAATAAGGTAAAAGCAAACTCATACTCTCCGTACTCAAAATTTAGAGTTGGAGCTGCTTTGTTAACCCAAGAGGGTGAAATTTATACAGGTGTTAATGTAGAAAATTCATCCTACGGTCTTACTAACTGTGCTGAAAGAACCGCAGTTTTTAAAGCTGTTTCCGAAGGTGAGAAAAACTTTAGGACTATTGTTATTACCAGTGATGCAGATGATTTTATTCCTCCATGCGGTGCATGCAGACAAGTTTTAATGGAAATTTGCGGTAAAGATTTGGAAGTAGTAATGACCAATAACGATAACGAAATAAGAATTTTAAAAATTGAAGAACTTCTCCCCCTCTCATTTAATAAGGATTATTTAGAAAAATGATGCAATTTACTCCTCATTCAACTCCAGTTGGAACCGGCTGGATTGAAGTTGTTGCCGGCTGTATGTTCAGCGGAAAACAGAAGAACTAATTAGAAGATTACGAAGAGCACAAATAGCAAAACTTAACGTAACTATTTTTAAGCCTAAAATTGATGACAGATATTCTAAAAAAGAAATAGTATCTCATAGTGACCAATCACTTCCGTCAATTATGGTTGAATCACCTCAGGAAATTTTAGAGTTAGCAAAAGATTCTCAAGTTGTTGGAATTGATGAAGCACAATTTTTCTCTGAAGACTTAGCTGATGTATGCAATAAGTTAGCAGATGACGGTAAAAGAGTAATTGTTGCCGGTTTGGATCAGGATTACAGAGGAATACCTTTTGAACCAATCCCGCAACTTCTTGCACGTGCTGAATATATTACCAAAACATTAGCAATTTGTGTTAACTGCGGAAATCCTGCCGATAGAACGCAAAGAACAATTGCCACCCATGATAGAGTAGTGGTTGGAGCAAGCGATAGTTACGAAGCTCGATGCAGAAAATGTCATTACATACCTGAAGAAGGATAACAATTTATGGATATACTTTCTATTTTTAGAGGCTTTATAGGGATATTTGTAATCCTTGGAATAGCATTTTTAGTTTCAAATAACAAAAGAAAAGTTAATTGGAAACTTGTTGGTGTCGGTTTAACACTTCAATTTGTTATTGCAATTTTTATTATCAAAGGAGAACTTCTTGGCTCCTATTTCGCTCCTCTCGGCTGGATAAAAGAGGGGTTCAAATTTGTGAGCGGAATTTTCGTACTCATTCTTAATTTTACAACTGAAGGTTCTACATTTATTTTTGGCAGTCTGGGCTTATCTCCCGGAACTGACGGAAGTATGGGGATGTTTTTTGCTTTTCAGGTATTACCTGTAATTATCTTTTTTGCAAGCTTGATGGCTGTTCTCTATCACCTTGGTATTATGCAGAAAGTTGTACAAGGAATGGCTTGGATAATGTACAAGACTATGGGAACAAGCGGAGCCGAATCGCTATCGGTTTCTGCAAATATTTTTGTAGGTCAAACTTAAGCCCCTTTAATGGTAAAACCGTTTTTAAAGGGCTTAACCAAAAGTGAGCTATTAACAGTAATGACAGGCGGTATGGCAACTATTGCCGGTAGTGTTATGGCTGCATATATTCAAATGCTGGGTTATTCTTTTGTACAATCTATGGGTGTAAGTTTAGAAGAAGGACAATTACTTTTTGCAACGCACTTATTGGGTGCCAGCGTTATGGCTGCACCGGCTGCTTTAGTTATCTCGAAAATTATATTCCCCGAAACTAAAGAACCTGAAACAAAAGGAACGGTTAAAGTTCAGGTAGAAAAAACAGCATCAAATCCTATTGAAGCTGCTGCTGTTGGTGCCAGCGAAGGTGTTCAACTTGCTTTAAATGTAGGTGGAATGTTAATCGCTTTTATAGCTTTAATAGCTTTGGTTAACTACCTTCTTCAAGGTTTTGGTGATATAATTGGAGTAAACAGTTTTTTAATGAGCGAATATGGCAAACCACTTAATTTGCAATTTATTCTCGGATTTATTTTACAATACCTTGCTATGGCAATAGGTGTTCCGGTGGAGAGCGCATTAAACTTTGGCAGTTTAATAGGAACTAAAGTTATTCTAAACGAATTTGTTGCTTACTCTGATATGAGCAATCTTATCCAACTTAAAGAATTAGTAAATGAAAAAGCAATATTAATGGCAACTTATGCATTATGCGGTTTTGCAAATTTCAGTTCCATTGCAATACAAATTGGCGGAATAAGCCCAATTGCACCAAATCAAAGAAAGAATTTAGCCGAACTAGGTTTGAAAGCAGTTCTTGGCGGAACATTAGCGACACTTATGACTGCAACTTTAGCAGGAATTTTATTTTCGTAAACAATGTGAAATTTTGAAATGATTGACCTAAAATTTAAATATAAAGACTTGTTAGAATATTTGAAATCTGAGATTCCGTTTAATCCAGAAATTACACTTATTTTAGGAAGCGGACTTGGTGATTTTGCAGAAAGAATAGAAGTTACGAAAACAATTTCAACAAATGACATTCCCGGCTATCCTCAATCAACTGTAACCGGTCATAAAGGATTTCTTCACTTTGCAGAAATTGATGGAAAGAAAACTTTAATATTTCAAGGTAGGATACATATCTACGAAGGCTATAGTATTGACCAAGCGATTCTTCCAGCTTTTATTGCAAAGCAACTTGGTTCTGTAAAATTACTTGTAACAAATGCGGCTGGCGGTGTTAATGTAAATTTTAAACCCGGTGATTTAATGTTAGTAACCGGATTCCTTTCACAAAATATTAAAATGGAGCTTGCCTCTATATTTCCTGTTCCAACATTAGAACAAAGAAATAATCTAAATAATCTTCCATCTAAACCATTTAACAAAGTTATAAAAAAAGCTGCACTTGAAGAAAAAATTGAATTAAAAGAAGGTGTATATTGGTTTGGTAAAGGACCTTCTTATGAAACACCTGCTGAAATTATTATGCAGCGCAGGTTTGGAGCAGATGCGGTTGGTATGTCTACTGTTCAAGAAGCAATATATGCAGGGTTTTATGGAATAGAAGTTTCTTCAATATCATTAATTACAAATTATGCTTCCGGACTTTCTCCGGAAAAGTTATCTCATCAAGAAGTAATGGATACGGCAGATTTAGCAAAGGGAAAGTTTGAGTTACTTGTCAAACGAATTATTTCTCTTTTATAATAAACATTATTTAATCCATATTTGTAGAAAGAATTGATGCAGAGGTAATAATTGCAGTTTCGGAACGTAAACGATTATTTGTTAAACGATAATTTTTATAACTTTTTAGATTTTCTTTATCTTTTTTCGTAAGTCCTGCTTCCGGTCCAAAAATAAAATTAATACTTTCATTTATGAGTTCTTTATTCTTATTCAAATAACTTCGAAAACTTAAATTTGATAATTGGTCAAAAATAATATTGTTTGTATGTGATTCGAAAACTAGCTTATCAACATAATTTATTCTAGGTTTGTAAGATCGTAAACTCTGTTTCATAGCAGAAATTGCTATCCTATTCAGCCGGTCAAATTTAATACCTCTTTTATATCCTTTCTCTGCACTAAAAAAAATAAAATTTGTAATTCCCAATTCAATGCACTTTTCAAAAGCAAACTCTAATCTTTCTTTTGATTTTAATACCGGAATACAAAAAGTTACATCTTTTAATTTATTTTCTTGCTCAAATATTTCACCATATTCTGCGATAACTTCTTTTTTCGTAATATTCTTAATTATCGAGTTATAAATTTTTCCTTTACCATTAGTAATAAATATTTTGTCTTTTACAGAATGACGCATTACTTTGGTAATATGTTTTGCTTCTTCATCGGTAATTATAATACTATTTTTTGATACAAGTTCAGGTTTAGCGTAATAAAATTCAGTGTTGGAAAATATCATGACTTATGATTCTAACCTTTTAAAATCTAAAAAAATATAGAAACTACTACAAAATATTATTATTTAAAATGAGAAACCGGATTCTATTATAAACTCTCCCTCTCTTTTTTCATTGAAAGCATATTCAAATCTTATTGCATTATAAGGAAGAATGAGAAGTGTAATTCCAAATCCCCAACCAGAATCAAATTCCTTAATTTTGAGAGACTCATTATTATAATATGTTGTCCCTGTATCAAAGAATCCGTTTAAATAGAGACCTATTCTTGCAGAGGTAAGACTGGTTGGTAATAGTGGTAAATCAAACCTTAAATTCCATTCTTTTACCAAAGGATAATTAACTTCAAATGAAGAGAGTATATAGTTATTCCCCTCTCTTCTGTTAAATTTATGTCCTCGTACATATTCGGAATCACCCAATAAAGATAAAGCATAAAATGGCACTTTTTTACCGAAAGTATGTCTGAACAAACCTCTTACTTTTGCACTTAAATTACCAACAACTAATTTATAATGTCTCAAATCCATATTTAGAATATTGTAAGAAATTCCGTTCAATCCAAAACCCTTATGAATTAAAGCTATATATCCAAGTGTGCCATTACTTGAGAATTGCTTAAGATCTCTGTTATCAAACTCATACGATAATGTAGAAGAAAGTATCCTGTCAATGCTGCTTGATGATGAAGTTAATGGAGCAACAGCTTGCGGAACATCTATATATTCGTAAGCAGTTGTTTGTTGAATATTATTGTATAAATTCAACCTGTATCCAATAGAAATCCTACCAAAAATATAATTATACGAAAACGATTTTCCATTTAATTGTTTAGAAACAATATTTCTGTTTTGAATATCCGTATATCCAAACCCAAACCCAAAAGTAAGTTTTTTACCTGTAATTAAAACTGGATTATAATAGGACAGCATATAAGAAGGATCATATCCGAACGTAGCATAACCTGTTAGTGTTTCGTTGCGTCCTCTAAAATTTTTATATAATAATATTATTCCATAAGAAGCTCTTGATATTCTGTCATCTCTTAACTTTAAGAACGGAAGCGGATATATGTACCAACTTTCTTCGACGTGAACATTTGCTATATTAAAATTGTTCTCTCTAAAAACATTTATCTCTACCTTACTAAATAACCCTAAACTAAAAACTCTTTCCTTGTTAAAATTAATTTGTTTAGGAGTGATTGAATCCCCAATTTTAAAATTTAATTCACGAAGAATAATATAATCTTTGGTTGTACTATTGCCTGTAATTCTTATTGAATCAATTTTAATTTTTTCTTGAGGTATTAAATCAACTAGATCTGATTGAGCAAATGCAATGGTAAGAGTAAATATATATATTGTTATAAATATAATTTTCAAGAGTTATTAATAATTATTTTATTGAATAAGTTAAATAAAATCCTTTAAAAACAGTAGCTGTGTTCAACCATAATGCAGGTATCCTGTATTACTTTTATTCCGGCTTTTCTAACCGGTTCAACAGCAACATCATTTCTAATTCCAAGCTGAAGCCATAGAACATTTGGCCCCACCCCAAGGATATCATCAATTAAAGAAGGTATGTCTTCGGATTTTCTAAAAACATTTACAATATCAATTTTATGAGGAATTTCTTTTAAGTCATTATAAACAACTATGTCACCCGATTTTGAAAAAGAGGTATTTGGATTAACACCAACAACATCATACCCGTTACGTTTAAGATAGTGGGCAATACTTGTACTTGTTCTACTGATATTCCTTGAAATTCCAATAACCGCAATAGATTTATTATTTTTTAAAACCTTACAATTTTCATTCATGTTTTTAACCATCCTTTTAGTACTACTTATAGTCTTCTATTGGTAAACAACTACAAACTAAATTTCTATCACCGTAAGCATTATCCACTCTTCCAACAGAAGGCCAGAATTTATTATTTTTAACCCAATCTGTGGGTGTAACGGCTTTGTTTATTGGATAAGAACGATCCCACTTACCAATAATATCATCCAAAGTATGAGGAGAATTTTTTAGAACATTATCCTCACGTGAATACTTACCATCTTCAATTTCTTTCATTTCATCGTAAATCATTTCCATAACATAACAAAAACGGTCCAGTTCCGATTTTGACTCACTTTCAGTCGGTTCAATCATTAAAGTCCCGGGGACAGGAAAAGAAACTGTTGGGGCATGATACCCATAATCCATTAGTCGTTTAGCAATATCTTCTACTTCAATATTGCACCTATTCTTAAATTCTCTGGTATCCAAAATTAATTCATGAGCAACGAATCCTAATTTTCCCGTGTAAAGTGTACAGTAATGATTTTCTAATTTCTTCTTAATATAATTTGAATTCAGAATCGCAATTTCAGATGCTCTTTTCAGTCCTTCAAAACCCATCATTTTTATATAAGCATATGAAATAGTAAGTATACTAGCACTTCCCCAAGGGGCAGAAGAAACAGCATTGATGGATTTTGAACGATTAATGTTAACAACAGAATGTCCCGGTAAATATTCTGTCAATTCCTCTGTAACAGCAATGGGTCCAACTCCTGGTCCGCCTCCACCATGAGGAATGGCAAATGTTTTATGCAGGTTCAAATGACAAACATCAACTCCAATTGTTGCTGGACTGGTTAGTCCTAGTTGAGCATTAAGGTTTGCGCCATCCATATAAACCAAACCACCATTTTTATGGATTATCTTGACAACCTCAATTATAGTTTCTTCAAATACTCCGTGGGTTGAAGGATAAGTAATCATTAAACCGGCAAGATTTTCTTTATGCTCATTTGCTTTATTTTTTAAATCTTCAACATCAATATTTCCTTTATCATCACATTTAACAATTATAACTTTATTTCCTGCTAATACAGCACTTGCAGGATTTGTTCCATGTGCAGAGGATGGAATTAATACCACGTTTCTATTACTATTTCCATTATCATGATGAAAAGCCCTAATTACAGATAAACCGGCATATTCACCTTGTGCCCCGGAATTAGGTTGCAAAGAAACACCGGGCAAACCGGTTAGTTCCGCAATTTGAAATTCCAATTCATAAAACAATTCATAATAACCTTCTGCTTGATCTTTGGGAACAAATGGATGAAGGTCACTAAATCCAGGATCTGTAAAGGCAAATAATTCAGAAGCTGCGTTTAGTTTCATAGTACATGAACCTAATGGTATCATTGATGTAGTAAGAGATAAATCTTTTCTTTCCAGAGATTTTATATATCTCATCATTTCAGTTTCTGTATGATATTTATTGAAGACTTCGTGAGTAAGGTATTTACTTCTTCTCAATAAATTATTTGGCAAACAGGTTTTATTTGCGTCAGTTTTGTTTATACGTTTTTCCAGAGCTTTTGAAAAAACACCAATAATAATATCGATATCTTCTTTAGTTACAGTTTCTCCAAGAGAAATACCTATTTTATTATCCTCAAAATATCTGAAATTTATTTTATTTTCGATAGCTAAACCATTAACCTTACTAATTAACTCCATATCGAGTTGAAGAGTTAATGTATCAAAAAAAGTTTTGTTTAAAACATTTATTCCAATTTCTTTTAACGAATTGTATAAATAACAAGTTTGTAAATGAATTTTTTCTGCAATAAATTTTAGACCTTCCGCTCCGTGATAAACAGCATACATACTTGCCATAATTGCCAAAAGTACTTGAGCAGTACAAATATTACTTGTAGCTCTTTCCCTTTTGATATGTTGTTCTCTGGTTTGCAGAGCCATTCTCAAAGCTCTTCTGCCTTTTGAATCAACAGATACACCAATTATTCTTCCCGGCACAGCGCGCTTATACTTTTCTAATGTCGCAAAATAAGCAGCGTGCGGACCTCCAAATCCAAGTGGAATACCAAATCTTTGTGTAGAACCAACAGCTACATCCGCACCAAACTCGCCAGGAGGCTTTAATAATGTTAAACTTAAAATATCTGCAATAACTATTTTGAAAACACCTTTGCTTTCAGCTTCTTCAAATAGATCACTATAATTATTAATAATTCCATCATTACCGGGATATTGAACAATAATTCCAAAAATATTATCATCTAGAATAAAATTATTCTCATCTTCAAATTTTAGATCAATTCCTAAAGATATAGCTCTTGTTTTTAAGACATCAAGTGTTTGCGGAAAAATATTTTTTGATACCAGCAATGTATTAGACTTTTTACGCTCTCCTTTTCTTAATGAATAAACCATGCTCATAGCTTCGGCAGCAGCAGTACCTTCATCAAGTAAAGAAGCATTGGTAAGTGGTAATGCAGTTAAATCAGAGATTACCGTTTGAAAGTTTAATAAAGCTTCTAATCTTCCTTGAGAAATTTCTGCTTGGTAGGGTGTGTATTGTGTATACCAACCCGGGTTTTCTAAAATATTTCGTTTTATTACACTAGGAAGAATCGTGGTATAATATCCCATTCCAATGTAATTTTTAAATAATTTATTTTTTGAGGCGAGTTCCTGCATCCTTTCCTGTAACTCTAATTCGTTAAGCGGTTCAGAAAGGTTTGGGCTTTTCTTTAATAAAATATTATCCGGTACTGTTTTACTTACTAATTCTTCTATTGATTTAAGTCCAATATATGAAAGCATTTCGTCAATTTCATTATTATTAGGCCCAATATGCCTATCTTGAAATTTATAATAACTATTTGGCTGAGTCATGGATTTCTCAATCATTTTGTGTTGTAAAATATTTTCAAAAACCTGTATGAAAATGTAATAATTTAAGAAGTGAAATCGAATTAAATAATTTTTTGTTTACAATAAAAATTACTTGAATTTCTCTTTTAATATTGATAATGCTTTTTTCGCAGCTTCTTGTTCAGCGGTTTTTTTATTAGGACCAGTCCCATTGCAAATAATATTATCACCAACAGTAACTTTAATTTTATAGGTTTTCTCGTGTTGAGGTCCAAATTGTTCAATTACCGTATACACAGGCTGTTCTATTTTATGCGCATGCGAAAATTCTAAAAGTTGACCTTTAAAATTTGGATCATTATCTAACCCGCCATTCCAGACTTGTGGTTTAATAACATGCTGTATAATAAAATTTTTAACAGTTTTATCACCCTTATCCAAATATATTGCCCCAATAAATGCTTCAAGGGAATCTGCAATTATATTACCTAGTTTCATTTTATTAAGTACTAAATATTTTTCATTCAGAAATAATAATTTATCTAACCCTAATTTTAATGAGATCTCTTCCAAAGAATGTTTATTTACCATTTGAGATCTTGATTTAGTTAAGAATCCTTCATGCTCATCGGGGAATTTGTTAAATAAATACTCTGCAGTTACTTTGCCAAGAACAGCATCTCCAAGAAATTCTAATCTTTCGTTCGATTTAATTTTTTGCTCTGTTTTTTCCAGGAAAGACCGATGAGTAAATGCTTTGATATAGTAATTTGGTGAGTTAGGATAAGACCCAATAAGTTCATTTACTCGCTGCAATATTTGTTCTCTTTTTCTTTTATCAAAATCATTAAATTTATTTTTTTGCTGATTTGAAAAAAAAGAGATGATTTTTTTAATCAAATATTAGCCTTCAAATTTCTTAAACAATAACGAAGCATTATGTCCGCCAAAACCAAATGTATTACTAAGTGCATATTTAATATCTTTATCAACGGAAACCTTTGCTGTATAATTTAAGTCACACTCAGGACTTGGTTCATCTAAATTAATTGTCGGCGGTATTTTTCCATTTTTCAGAGCAAGTATTGAAGCGATTGATTCAATAGCTCCTGCGGCACCTAACAAGTGCCCCGTCATTGATTTTGTTGAGCTTACAGAAAGTTTATAGGCGTGTTCGCCAAATAATTTTTTTATAGCAAGTGATTCGTTTTTATCATTTAACTCAGTTGAAGTACCATGAGCATTAATATAATCAATATCAGTTTTTTCAATTCCTGCATCGCGGATTGCTTCTTTCATTGAACGGTAGGCTCCTTCACCTTCCGGGGCAGGAGCAGTAATATGAAAAGCGTCTCCGGTTAAACCAACTCCAATTATTTCCGCATAAATATCAGCACCACGTTTTTTTGCATGCTCAAATTCCTCTAGGATAATTGTACCGGAACCTTCACCCATTACAAAACCATTTCTATCTTTATCAAATGGTCTGGAGGCAATACTATATTTATCGTTCCAAGTAGAAATTGCTCTTGCAGAATTAAATCCTCCAATCGCCATTGGAGTAATTGAGGCTTCCGAACCACCGGTTACCATTAAATCAGCAGAATCTCTTTGAATTAAAATAAAAGCATCTGCAATTGCATGTGAAGAAGTAGCACATGCAGAAGTCGTTGCATAATTTGGCCCTTTTAATCCATATTTTATTGATATATGACCAGCAGCAATATCAGAGATCATCATAGGAATAAAAAACGGACTAATTTTTCTAGGTCCCCCATTAAGAAAGTTAGCGTGTTGTGTTTCCCAAGTGTTCATTCCACCAATTCCGCTGCCATAAATAACGCCAAATCTATCTTTATCAACATTATCTAAATCAATTTTCGAATGTTCTAAAGCCATTTGGGCAGTTGCCAAAGCAAAATGTGTAAAAGGATCCATTCTTCTGAGTGCTTTAACATCTATAAAATCTTTCGCATTAAAACCTTTTACTTCGCAAGCAAACTGAGTATTAAAACCTGAAGCGTCAAATTTAGTTATTGGAGTTGCTCCATTTTTACCATTAATTAAGCCGCTCCAATACTCATCCAGAGTATTGCCGATCGGAGTTATTGCTCCCATGCCGGTTATTACAACACGTCTTCTATTCATTATTTCCCTTGTTTTATACTGGTTAATTTTTGGGGATTTTAATAATTTTATTCCGCATCACGAAAAAACTCATGTGCGGAATAAAAATAGATCAAGTAAAAACTACTTATCCAGCTAACTTCTCAGTTAAGTATTTAGTAGCATCGCCAACAGTAGTAATTTTTTCAGCATCATCATCAGGTATTGATATATCAAATTCTGATTCAAAGCCCATAACTAATTCAACTATATCTAATGAGTCTGCACCCAAATCGTTTGTAAAAGAAGCTTCTGGTGTAATTTGAGATTCTTCAACACCTAACTTATCAATTATAATTTCTTTTACTTTTGCTTCAACATCCATTTTGTTCTCCTTCTTTTTATGAAATAGAATAATCTACATAACCATACCGCCATCAACGGTAATAACTTGTCCGGTAATATAATTTGCATCAGCGCTCGATAGAAATCTTACTACCTTTGCTATATCTTCGGGTTTCCCTAATCTTGATAGGGGAATATTTTTTTGTAATGCTTCTCTCTGATTATCATTTAGCTTAGCAGTCATTGGAGTCTCAATAAAACCCGGGGCTACTGCATTAACTGTAATATTTCTGGAAGCCAATTCTTTTGCCATTGTTTTTGTAAAACCTATAACACCGGCTTTTGAAGCTGAATAATTCGCCTGTCCGGCATTACCAATTAGACCCACTACCGAAGCAATATTAACAATTGTTCCGCCTTTTTGTTTTATCATTGGTCTTATTGCTGCCTTAGTATAATTAAAAACACTCTTAAGGTTAATATTTATAACCGAATCGAATTCTTCTTCGCTCATTCTTAATAATAAATTGTCACGTGTAATTCCGGCATTATTAACTACAACATCCAATCTTTCAAAACGTTCCATTATAAAATCTATTGTTGCCTGTGCATCATTAAAACTTGAGGCATCAGCTTTAAAACCATGAATGTGAACCCCATCAACTCCGATTTCATTTTCCATTTGTTTTGCACATACTTCAAAATCATCACCTTGACAAGCAATATCAGAAAATACAATATCCGAATAATTTTTTGTTTGTGCTAATTCTTCAATAATTGCTCTTCCAATACCCCTTGAACCACCGGTTACTAATGCAACTTTATTTTCACTCATATATTTTCCTAATTTTCAATAGTAAAATTTACTTATAAAATAAAAAAAAAATTATAATTTTTGATATTATAAAAATTTATTCAAATCTTCAAATTTATCTATACTGCTAATACTAACATTTTTATCAATTCTTTTTACTAATCCCTGTAAAACTTTACCTGGTCCTATTTCAATAAACTCATTAATTCCATCTTTAATCATATTATTAATTGTTTCTTCCCATCTTACAGGAGCTGTTAATTGCCTAACCAATAAATCTTTAATTTCCTCTCCATCAGTATTTGGTTTTGCAGTAACATTAGTATAAACGGGTATCTCTGAGTTTTTTAAATTAACATTTTCCAATTCTTTTTTGAAAAATTCTACTGCAGGTTCCATCAAAGGGGAATGAAAAGCACCACTAACAACCAACTCTTTAACTAACCTTACACTTTTTTCTTTACAAAGTTCCATAGCTTTTCTAACTCCGGGGACAGAACCGGAAATTACAATTTGTCCCGGAGAATTAAAATTAGCACATTGTACAATTCCCGTGTTAGATGCTTCCGCACAAATTTGTTCCAAATCCTCAGCACTCATACCTATTACAGCAGCCATTGTGCCATTCATTTTTTCACCGCCTTCCAACATTGCTTCTCCCCTTTTTCGGACAAGTTTAAATGCTGTAAGAG
>JAJRZB010000166.1 GCA_024275455.1 Bacteroidota bacterium
AAGCTTTGGCAAATCATATTTTGATTATGAAAAAATATTTTGCCGTAACTGAAAATGATAAGGAATTAGAATTTGCCGCATTTAATTTTGATGCTTCGATTGAACAAATACTAGTTCCATTAATTAGTGGAGCAGAATTATTTATTCGCGAAGATGAAATATGGACTGCTACAGAGTTTACAAAAATTATACAAGAAGAAAAATTTACAATCATAAACCCACCAACGGTTGTTTGGACGGAACTTGTAAAGTATTGGTATGAAAAACCGGAAGAAGCACCGTTTAATCAATTAAAACTTTGTATTGCCGGTGGTGATGAAATGAAAGCAGACATTGTAAAACTGTGGATGAGTTCTCCAATGCAATCCGTTCGCTTGCTAAATGCATACGGACCAACGGAAGGAATTATTACGGTTTCTACAGTAGAAATAAATAAGCTTGATACGGAACATTTATTTAGGACACCCATAGGAAAACCTTTACCCGGAAGAAAATTTTATGTAATTGATAAAAACATGCAACTTCTGCCGAAAGGATTTTCAGGTGAACTTTGCATTGCAGGAATTTTTCTTGCAAAAGGATATTTGAACAAACCTGAAATTACAAAAGAAAAATTCTTTCCAGATTTATTAGATGAAGAAAATGGAAATATATTATATAAAACAGGTGATTTGGTTCGTATAAATGAAAATAATGATGTTGAATTTATCGGACGAATTGATACACAAGTAAAATTAAGAGGTTTTAGAATTGAACTTGGTGAAATTGAAGCTGTTCTACGAAGCTATGATTTAATTGATGAAGCAATTGTAGTTGTACATAACGAAAATGATAACAAAGTACTTATCAGTTATCTTGTTACTAAAAAAGAAGAAGAAATAGATACAATTAAAGTAAGGAAGTATCTGAAAAACAAGTTACCTGAATACATGATTCCTATTCAGTTTATTCAACTTAAGAAGTTACCACATACAGCAAGCGGAAAAATTGACAAAAAAGCACTTCCTAAACCGAAAGGGATAAAAACAGAAATAGAAACAGAATTTGTTGCACCACGTTCAGAAACAGAAGAAGAAATTGCCAATATCATTAAGAAAGTTTTAAAGATAGAAAAAGTCGGAGTTTTCGATAATTTCTTTGAGTTAGGTGGACATTCTATGCTTGCCATGCAAGTAATTTCTGTAATAAATGATGAATTTCATGTAGAAATTTCTATAAAATCCCTTTTCGAAAATCCTACAATAGACGGTATTTCAAATGCAATTATTGAAGCACAGATACTAGCCAAAGATGAAGATGAACTTGATAATCTGCTAAAAGAAATTGAAGAACTTTCTGATGAAGATGAAAAAACACTTTTATCGGATTCCAATAACTCAAAGGACAATTTAGAACAAAATACTTAGTACAAATTATTTCTAATTATGAAAAATGATATAAGTAAAAAATTAGCAAAACTGACTCCTGAACAAAGAGCACTTTTAGAGAAAAAATTGCGTGAGAAATCAGCAAAGAGGAAGAATAATAATTCAATTTCCGTAAGAGAAAATCTTTCTGAATATCCGATGTCTTCGGCACAAAAACGTCTTTGGTTTTTAGATCAGCTTAACAAAGGAAGTGCATTTTATAATATTCATTCAGCATTAAAATTAACAGGCAAATTAAATATTAAAGTACTTGAACAATCGATTAAAAAAGTATTAGAACGACACCAAGTTCTTAATGTAGTATTTCGAGTCGAAGATAATCAACCTGTGCAAAAATTAAAAGCTTACGATTTTTCTTTAGAAATTAAAAATGTGGAAACTTTAAATGAGTTTGATATTCAAAAATTGATTAATGACGAAGCTACAAAACCGTTCAATCTTTCTGAAGGTCCACTTTTTATAGCAAAATTATTAACAATAAATGACAATAATAATATTTTATTAATTACCTTACATCATATAGTTGCTGATGGTTGGTCGGTTGGTATTTTAATAAAAGAAGTTACTCAATTATACGATTCTTTATTAAAAAATAATAAAGACATTCTAGCTCCATTGAAAATCCAGTATTTTGATTATGCAAATTGGAGTGAGTCTAACTTTTCAACTAAAAATGAAGAAAAGCATATAGCATTTTGGAAGGAAGCTTTATCCGGAATGCCACAAATACTAAATCTCCCCTTAGATAAACCTCGTCCGAGTGTTCAAACATTTAATGGTGATAGAGTATCTTTTAAGGTTCCTAAAGAATTAGCTAATAAAATTAAGATAATTGGTAAAGAATCTGCGGTTACACCATTTCTAACATATCTTTCGGTTTTTGAAATATTATTGTATCGTTATTCATTACAAGAAGATTTTGGAATAGGTACATTGATTTCAGATAGACAAAAAAAAGAGACAAGAGATTTGATTGGTTTTTTTGTCAATACACTTGTAATGAGAGCACAATTAAATCCAAACTTAAATTTTAGAACTTTACTAAAGCAGGTTAAAGAATTTGCAATAAATGCTTTTGAATATCAATCTTTACAATTTGACAAATTAGTTGATAATATATTAGAAGAACGTAATACAAGTTCCTCTCCATTATTTCAAGTAATGTTCGATTACCAAGAATCCCCGTTAAAAAATATTAAATTAGAAGATATCTCTTTTGAAATAATCAATCCAGAGATGAAAATCACTAAGTTTGAGCTACTTCTAATTTTAGAAGAAAGTCCGGCAGGGGTTACAGGTGTATTTGAATTTAATACAGATTTATATAATAGAAAAACAATTAAAAGATTTGCAGATTCTTATTTGGAGTTATTGAAAAGTATTAGTGTATCTCCGGAAAAACCAATTGATAAATTGTCTATTCTAAATAAAACAGAAGAAGAAAGATTAATAAAAAAAATGAATACAGTCGTTTCTTCTTATCCAAAAAAATATTGTCTCCACCAATTATTTGAACAACAAGCTAAAATATTTCCTGAAAACGTTGCAATAGAATTCAATAATATAGGACTTTCATATTTAGAACTTAATAAAAAATCGAACAAACTTGCAAGATATTTAATTAACAAGGGAGTTAAAAAAGGAGAACTAATTGCTGTTCATTTAGAAAGGAACAACAATTTAATAATTAGTATTCTTGCTATTCTTAAAGCCGGTGGAGCATATTTGCCAATGGATCCAATGTATCCTAAGGATAGATTAAATTTTATGCTTAGCGATTCAAAAGTGAAAATACTAATAACTGAAAAAAAATATGATGGTGGATATCTACAAGATACTTTGGAAACAATAATAGTAGATGAAGATAATTCAGCAATTGAAAAAGAAAGCTCTGATAATGTTGTTTTAGATATTACTCCAGATCAAACTGCTTACGTTATATATACTTCCGGTTCAACGGGGAAACCCAAAGGGACAATAATTTCTCATTATAACGTTGTTAGGTTATTCCAATCATCAAAAACTATATTCGATTTTAACAGTAATGATGTTTGGACATTATTTCATTCATATTCTTTTGATTTTTCTGTTTGGGAAATATGGGGAGCTTTAATTTATGGTGGGAAATTAATTATTGTTCCATCTGAAATTACAAAATCACCATCTGAGTTTTATAATTTGCTAGTGCAGAAGAATGTAACAGTCTTAAATCAAACTCCAGTAGCTTTTTTTCAATTAAGTAATATAGAAGAATCTCGAAAAGCAGAAGAATTAGTATCCTCATTGAAATATATAATATTTGGAGGGGAAGCATTAGATTTTAATCAGCTTAAACCTTGGATTAAAAATCATGGGTATAAGAGCCCAACTTTAATTAATATGTATGGAATAACAGAAACTACCGTACATGTTACTTATAAAGTAATTACCGAAAATGATATTATAAATTCCAATAATCATAGTATTGGAAATCCTTTACCTGATTTACAACTTTATATACTGGATAATAATTTAACCCCACAACAAATTGGAGTCCCAGGAGAAATTTGTGTGAGCGGTGCAGGTTTAGCTAAGGGGTATTTATTTAGAGATACTTTAACTAAACAGAAATTTATTGATAATCCTTTCTGCAAAAATTCAAAATTATATCGCTCTGGTGATTTAGGTAGGTTTATAGATAATGGCGAAGTTGAATATCTTGGAAGAATTGATAAACAAATTAAGTTGCGTGGATTTAGAATTGAACTCGGGGAAATTGAAAAAGTTTTATCACAATTACCTGAGATCAAAAAATCAGTTGTTTTATTACATGGCGAAACAGAAATAAACAAAAAACTAGTAGCCTTTTATATTAAAAACGATAATTCATTTATTCAAGAAAATAAAATAAAGAAGGATATTTCATCAAAACTTCCGGATTATATGATTCCTTCTCAATTTATTGAAATTAGTGAAATCCCTATAACTAATAACGGGAAATTAGATAGAAAATATTTATTAAATAAAATAAAAAATGCGAAAAGAATTACTCAATCAAATTATATCCCTCCCAGAAATAAACTTGAAAAATATTTAAAAGAACATTGGGAAAATATATTAGAAATTGAAAAAATAGGGATACATGATGACTTTTTTAAGGTTGGAGGGAATTCAATTCAGGCTGCAATTTTAGCCAATAATTTACAAAATGATTTTAATGAAATATTTCATGTAGGAACAATATTTTTTACTCCCACAATTTATGAAATCGCCAAACATTTAAATAGTTACTTCAATATTAAAGTAAAAGAAATATTTGGTGAGGATTTTTCTGAATATTATTTAGAAAAATCAAATGTTGATTATGCTAACTTCAAACCAATTGATAATTCACATATTAAATTATTTAATAGTTTTATCCCAAAATTAACTCCAAGAAATAAAGCTCATATAACTAAAAAAAATAAGAAAGCAATTTTTATATTATCTCCACCACGCTCAGGTTCAACTCTTTTTAGAATAATGATGGCTGGTAACAGTCAGATATTTGCTCCTCCTGAATTAGAACTAATGTCTTTCTCAACCATGCAGGAAAGAAACCAGGCATTTAAGAACGAATTTAATTCGTTAAAAGACGGTACTGTTAAAGCAATTATGGAGTTAAAAAGTGTCTCTGAAAATGAAGCGGTTGAGTTCATAAAACAATTTGAAGATTCAGATCTAACTATACAGCAATTTTACGGAATTTTACAGAATTTAATTGGAGATAAAATTTTAGTTGATAAAACTCCAGTATATTCGCTAAATAAAGAAATATTAAATAGAATTGAAGAAGATTTTGACGAACCATTATTTATCCATTTAATACGTCATCCTTATGCTTCAATTTATTCTTTTATTGAATCGAAGATGTCTTCGTTTGTTTTCAGACAAGAACTACCTTTTGACATTCGTGAAATTGCAGAGTTGGTTTGGTATACAAGTCATAATAATATTATTGATTTTTTAAAAACCATCCCGAATAAAAGACAACTACAGCTTAAATTTGAAGACATAGTACTTAATCCTGAAACAAATATGAAAGCAGTTTCTGATTTTATCGGTATTGAATATGACGAAAAAATGATAATGCCATATAATTCAGAAAGAATGACTACGGGAGTTAATATGCTTGTTCCAATGGTCGGAGATCTTAAGTTTTATATGCACAAGTCTATTAATCCTGAAGTACTCGATAAATGGAAAGAGAAACACAAATTTGATTTTTTAAGTGCTCCATCAAAATCGTTAGCTGAAAATTTCAACTATGAAACTAAGTTTTACTCAAACTATTCTTTAGTTGAACCTACTTCAAAACTATCGAAATTGGAACTATATCTAATAAAACTTTGGGAAGATATACTAAAAGTATCTAATATTTCAGTGCATGATGACTTCTTTGATTTAGGAGGTAATTCACTGCTTGCTGCAGTATTTACAAATCGATTACAGAAAGATTTTAAAGTTGAGGTTCAAGTTCAATCCATATTTTTAGCTCCGACCATTTCTGAGTTTTCTCATTATGCAAAAGAATATTATCCTGAAATAATTTCTAACAAATTTGGTGAAGATGTAAAAACTGTAACGAAAGATTATAATATAAACTCTTCAAAAAAATAACTGAAGAAGATATTCTAAAATTTAATGATACAATTACTTCGCTTGCATATTTTAATGAAGAAATAAAAGAGAAAAATCCATCGGCAATATTTATTTTGTCTCCACCTCGTTCAGGATCTACTTTATTACGTGTAATGCTTGAGGGACATGAGAAATTATTTTCCCCCCCAGAATTAGATTTATTATCGTTTAATACACTAAAAGAACGTAAAGAAAAATTATCATCTAACTACAGTTTATGGTTGGAAGCAACAATTAGAGCGATAATGGAACTAAAGAATTGTAATGTTGATGAAGCAAAAAACATAATGAATAATTATGAATCTGAGGATATTTCTATTAAAGACTTCTACAACAAATTACAAAATTGGGCCGGCAATAGAATTTTGGTTGATAAAACTCCAACTTATGCATTAGATAAAAATATACTCCAAAGAATTGAAAAATATTTCGAAAATCCGTTGTACATTCATCTTACAAGAAATCATTATGCCTCCATATATTCATTTATTGAAGCTGAACTTGACAAAAATTTCTTCAGATATGAACATTCATTTAATAGAAGAGAACTTGCTGAATTAATATGGATGTTTAGCCATCAAAATATAATTGAATTCTTACAGCATGTTCCAAAAGAACGTCAAATCCGTATTAAATTTGAGGATTTAATTAATGATACTGAGAATGAAATGATCAGATTATCAGGATTTCTCGGAATTGAGTACAAAGAGAATTTAATACAACCATATCAAGGTAAAAGAATGACTGATCCAATTAATCAGAACAGTCAAATGGTTGGAGATTTCAAATTTTACTTGAGAAATAAAATTGATCCCAATGTTACACAAAGATGGAAAAACTATCATAAAGTAGATTTTTTAAGCGATACAGTAATTAAACTAGCTAAAAATTTAGATTATCAATTAAGTGTAAAATCAATTACAAAAGAATCTAACTATCAAAGAATTGAGAAAATTCCTAGAGATAAGCATATCCCTTTATCATTTTCACAACAAAGATTGTGGTTTTTAGATCAATTAGACCCTGGAAAATCAACCTATAATATACCAGGTGTAGTTAAATTAAAAGGTAATTTAAATATTAAGGTATTAGAAAAAAGTATTAATGAAATTGTTAAACGTCACGAATCATTAAGAACATTGTTTTTATCTGATGATGGCAAAGCAAGAGTTCACATTCTTTCCGATTTGAAAATAAATTTAAAAGTCTATGACCTAACAGAATTAAATGAAAAGCAAAAAGAAAAACAAAGTAGTGAGCTAATTGTAGAGCTATCTAAAAAAGGGTTTAATTTATCGGAAGGACCATTAATTAGATGTAACTTATTAAAATTAAATGAAAAAAATTATATTCTAATAATTACTACCCACCACATTATTTCTGATGGTTGGTCATCAGAAATATTTGTTAAAGAATTAGCAATATTGTATAAAACATTTGTTAATGGTAAAAATTAACCCCTTAGTAAATTGCCTATAGACTATGTTGATTATGCAACTTGGCAAAGAAAATGGTTAGAAAGCGGTATTTATGATTCGCAAATTAATTTCTGGAAAAATAAATTAGAAAATGCTCCTTCGCTTTTAGACTTGCCAACTGATTTTCCAAGACCAGGTATCCAAAAACAAAATGGAAAACGAATTCAATTTGAATTAGATGAAAAACTTATTGAAAAACTTATTGAAATTGGGATTAGAGAAAATACAACTATTTATATTTTACTTTTAACAGCATTTAATATCTTATTATATAAATATTCTCATTCTGAAGATATTTTAGTTGGGACACCGGTTGCAGGAAGAAATAGAAATGAAATAGAACCAATAATCGGACTATTTGTTAATACTTTAGTTATTAGAACCGACTTATCAAATAATCCGACTTTTAAACAATTAGTCCAACGAGTTAAAGAAATATTTGTTGAAACATTAAATCATCAAGATGTTCCATTTGAAAAATTAGTTGATGAATTAAACATTGAACGCTCACTTAGTCATTCACCGCTTTTCCAAGTAATGTTTGTTTTTAATAACTCGCCTTTATCTAAAATTGAAATTGAGGAACTTTCAATTGAACCAATGGCATTAGATTTGGGTGCTGCTAAGTTTGATATTACATTTGTACTTACTAAAAGAGGGAATAGGATAAGAGGAAGTTTAGAATATGATACCGATTTATTTAGAAAAGAGACAATTGAAAGAATGATTTCTCATTTTCAAGGTATTTTAGAAGTAGTTGTTAAAAACTCCAACAAAAAGATTCAAGAAATAGATCTATTAACTCCTATTGAGAAACAAACACTGTTAAACAATAGTGTAAAAATTGAAAACACTTGGCAAAAATACAAAAGTGTTAGTCAAATAATTTCGAATCAAGCCAAACAAACACCACAACAAATTGCTTTGGTGTTTAAGGATAAGGAAATTACTTATTTTGAATTAGAAGAAAAATCAAATCAAATAGCAAATTACTTGGTTAAACAAGGAGTTAAAAAGGATGAACTAGTTCCAATCTGTTTGGAAAGGTCATTTGAGATGCTCTATGGCTTACTTGGGATATTAAAAGCCGGAGCAGCATATTTACCAATTGATCCGACAAATCCGATTGAAAGAATTAGTTATATAATTCAAGATTCTAATGCAAAAATAGTTTTAAGCAGTAGTCCATTTATAAGTAATTTTCAACAAAACGATCTAAAAGTATTGCTTTTGGATGATTATGAAGAAATTAAAAATATTTCAACTAATAGCCCTAATATTAGCTTAGAACATAATAACACAATGTATTGCATTTATACATCTGGTTCAACAGGAAAACCAAAAGGAACATTGGTTCCAAATAAAGGTGTGTTAAACAGATTATTATGGATGAAAGACGAATATGAAATTGATAAATCAGACATAATCTTACAAAAAACTCCATACACTTTTGATGTTTCCGTTTGGGAATTATTTTTAGCATTGATGAGCGGGGGAACACTTGTAATTGCCAAACCGGAAGGACATAAAGACAGTAACTATATTAAAAATATTATAAATAAACAAAGAATAACAACAATTCATTTTGTACCACCAATGCTACAAGTATTTTTAGAAGAAGAAAACTTACAAGAAAATTGTAAAAGTCTTAAAAGAGTTATTTGTAGTGGAGAAACTTTAAGCTATAATTTGCAAACGAAGTTTTTTAATAAGTTCAAATCAATTCAATTACATAATTTGTACGGACCAACTGAGGCATCAATTGATGTTAGTTCATGGGTTTGTAATTTAGAATCAGATTTGCAAACAGTTCCTATTGGGAAACCGATATGGAATACAAGTTTGTATATTTTAGACCAAAATTTAAATCCTGTTCCAAGAGGTGTTGTTGGAGAACTGTACATTGGCGGTATTAGTTTAGCACACGGATATTTGAACATACCAGATTTAACTGCTGAGAAATTTATTCCTGATCCATATTCAAATATTGTAAATAGCAGAATGTATAAAACCGGTGATGCAGTTAAACTTTTACCTAATAATTCAATTGAATTTATAGAAAGATTGGACAATCAAGTAAAGATAAGAGGTTTTAGAATTGAGCTTGGTGAAATTGAAAAAGTATTAAATAGTAATGAACTTATTTCAAAATCATTAGTAATTGCCATAGATAATGAAATTGGGGGTAAGAAATTAGTTGCATATTTAGTAGCAGATAAATCTAAAATAACTAAAACTGATTTAAGAGAACATATAAAAGAATATTTACCTGAGTATATGGTGCCCGCATCTTTTGTTTTTCTAGATGAATTTCCATTAACTCCAAATGGGAAAATTAATAGAAAAGCATTACCTAAGCCTGAAATTACTAGAGAAGATGTTTCAACAGAGTTTATTGCTCCATCAACAGAAAAAGAAATTATTCTTGCTGATATTGTAAAAGAGCTTTTAAAAATAGAAAAAATTGGCGTTGAAGATAATTTCTTTGAATTAGGCGGTGATTCAATTGTTGGTATTCAGCTAATTGCAAAAGCTAACCAAGCCGGACTTAGATTAACACCAAAAGATTTATTTTTATACCCGAATATTAGAAGTTTAGCTTCAATTTCAAGAGAAACAATTAAAATTTATGCAGAACAAGAAACACTGAGTGGAGAAGTTTTGTTAACTCCAATTCAAAAATGGTTTTTTGAGCTGAAATTACAAAATCAAAATCAATGGAATCAATCAATACTTTTAGATGTTAATGAGCCATTAGATGAAGAACTATTCAAAAATACAATTATCAAGTTAATTGAGCATCATGATGCTTTAAGAATGAAATATGTTTCTCTCGATGGAAAAATTACGCAAACATATGTAGATAAATTAGAAGAAATACCATTTGAAGTGATTGACTTATCTAAAACAAAAGAATCTGATAAGTCTAAAGTAATTTCGGAAAAATCTAATGCAGCACAAGCAAGTTTAAATTTAGCTAAAGGAAAAGTTTTCAAGTGTGTTTATTTTTATCTGGGTGAAAATACTAGCGGAAGACTTTTAATAATTGCTCATCACTTAGTTATTGATGGTGTTTCATGGAGAATTCTTACTGAAGATTTATTTACTATTTACGAGCAACTTAAGTTAAATATTAAGCCGGTAATTCCATTAAAAACAACATCTTTCGCTTATTGGGCAAAAAACATCTCTGAATTTGCTGAATCAAAATTTGCTGACGAGGAAATCGAATATTGGAAAAACATAAAACTTTTACAAGACCCTATAAAAAGTAATGGCATTGATCATTCTAAAAATATAGAAAAATCTATAGACAAAATTTCAATTTTTCTGGAAGAACAATTAACCGAAACATTATTACAAAAAGTTCCTAAAATTTACAATACTGAGATAAATGAAGTTTTACTTACAGCTTTAATTCTTGCAAATGCCAGATGGAAAGGCAGTAGAAAAATGAGTATCGCATTAGAGGGACACGGAAGAGAATCATTATTTGAAGATATTGATACATCTAGAACAATTGGTTGGTTTACGTCACTTTATCCTATTGTTTTGGATTTGCAAAATTCAATAACTCCATCAGATTCGCTCAAGACAATTAAAGAATCTCTAAGAAAAATTCCGAATAATGGTATTGGTTATGGAATTATTAAATATTTCTCTAAAAAAGTTAGTAGAAGTGACTTACCTCACTTACCTGAAATAAGTTTTAATTATCTTGGACAGTTCAATCAAAATGTTGGAAAACAAGGTGATTTTAAGATTGCGAAGGAAAATAAAGGGTATGAAAGAGCAGTAAATAATCTGCGTCCATTTGCAATTGACATTGTTGGTAGTGTATTTGAAGGCAAATTACAAATGAGCTGGATTTACAGCAGAAATATTCATTCTAAGGAAGATATAATTGGTTTTTCTGAATTATATAAGGATGAATTGATAAAAATTATTGAGACCATCAAATCTGATGAAGGGGGATATACGCCATCCGATTTTCAAGATGTTGATCTTGACGAAGAGGAATTAGGTTCCATATTTTCTGAATTAGACGAAGACTTTGAAGATGAGTAAACAAGACAAAAAGAACATAGAGGCAATTTATTCTTTGTCTCCAATGCAAGAAGGCATGTTATTTCATACTTTGTTGAACAAAGAAAAAGAAGAGTATATTCAACAAGTAAGTACAACAATTACAGGTAATTTGAATGTTGAAGCATTTAAAAAAGCATGGCAAAAAGTAATTGATAGGAATACTGCTTTAAGAACATCCTTTGTTTACAAAAAAGTTAAAAACATGCTCCAAGTTGTTCACAAAAAGGTAGAACTACCGTTTGAATATTTGGATTGGAGCACGACCTCAAAACTAAAAAGAGAAGAAGAGCTTAATACTTTTCTTATTGAGGATCGAAAGAAAGGATTTAATTTATCTAAACCGCCTGCAATGAGAATTTCATTAATAAAATTTAATGAAAAGAATCATAAATTAGTTTGGACACATCATCATATTATCCTTGACGGTTGGTCTTTACCTCTTTTGTTAAAAGAAGTTTTTACTTTTTATGAAACATTTAATTCCGGTATAGAAATAAATTTACCGTTTCCTCAACCATATAAAAGCTATATAACTTGGTTAAAAAACAAAGATATTAACGAAGCAAAAAAGTTCTGGAAGGAATATCTAAAAGGATTTACAACTCCAATAGACATTCATTTAGCGAAAGAAGAACAAATTGATCAGAAAATAAAAAATAAAACCGTTTCTACAGAATTTACTGTTGAAGAAACAGAATATATAAAAAAAATAGCTCAAGAAAATAAAATTACTCTCAACTCTATATTGCAAGTTGCTTGGGCAAATCTTTTACATAAATATACCGGTGAAGATGATATTGTTTTTGGAGCAACAACTTCCGGTAGACCCACAGATCTTTACGATGCAGAAAATATAATAGGTTTGTTTATAAATACTTTACCAATTCGTTCAAAAATTTTAAATAAAACAACAATTTTAGATCAACTTAGAGAATTTCATAAAGAGCAGGGTAATATAAGAGAATACGAATATGCTCCGCTTGTAGAAATTCAAAAATGGAGTAATGTTGATAGCAAAGTAAATTTATTTAATAATATATTTGTTTTTGAAAACTATCCTGTTGATGAATCTATGAATAATCCGAATTTGAGTTTTAAAATATCGGATGTCAACTTTGTGGAAAAAACAAATTTTCCGTTAACAGTTTTAGCCGCTCCTGGTAAGGCATTATCATTAAAAATTTACTTTGATATAAGTAAATTTGATGAAATTAAAATAAAAAGGATGGCTAACCACTTAAAAAACATTACAATATTTATTATCAATAATTTGGATAAAAAAGTTACTGATATTGAATACCTTTCAGATGAAGAAATACATAAACTATTTGTAGAATTTAATAATACTACTGCAGAAATTGATTATTCTAAACCAATTCATAAAATCATTTCAGAAGTAGCAGAAAAAAAACCGAATGCAATTGCATTAGTATTTAATAATCATAAAATTACCTATGCACAACTTGAAAATAAATCAAATAAATTAGCAAACTATTTAATGAGAAAAGGAATTACTGTTGATAGTTTGGTTGGTATCTTAATCGATCGTTCATTTGAAATGTTGTACGGTTTGTTAGCTATACTAAAGGCAGGAGGAGCATACTTACAAATAAAACCTAATAATCCGCTTGAAAGAATTAAATATAAAATTACCGATTCGCAAACAAAAATTGTCTTAACGGATTCTGCAAATAAGAACAAATTGGAGGGTTTAGATGTTGAGACTTTGATATTAGATGAAATAGAAGATTTATTGCAAACTGAATCTAACGATGAGCCAAAAGTAAGTATAAATATCAAAAACACAATGTTTTGTATTTATACCTCAGGTTCTACCGGAAACCCCAAAGGGACATTGGTTCCGCACGAAGGTATAATAAATCGTTTGCTGTGGATGAAAAAACAATATGCAATATCAACCGAAGATGTGTTAATACAAAAAACCCCTTTTGCTTTTGATGTCAGTGTTTGGGAGCTGTTTCTTGCATTAATAAGCTGAGCACGCTTAGTTATTGCTAAACCTGAAGGACATAAAGATAGTAATTATATTAAAAAGCTAATTAAAAAAGAAGAAGTTACTACTATACATTTTGTTCCCGCAATGTTGAACATCTTTTTAGAAGAAGAAAACTTAGCAAATGATTGTAAATCACTAAAAAGAGTTATCTGTAGTGGTGAAGCTTTAAGTTATGAGTTACAGAATAAATTTTTCGAAAAACTTCCTTTAATAGAACTTCATAACTTGTATGGCCCAACAGAAGCTTCTATTGATGTTAGTTCTTGGGAATGCAAAAAAGATTCAAGCAATAAAAAGGTTCCAATAGGCAAACCTATTTGGAACACTCAGCTTTATGTTTTGGATAAAAACTTAAATCCTGTTCCAATTGGAATACCTGGTGAATTACATATCGGTGGTGTAAGCTTAGCCAGAGGTTACTTGAATAGAGAAGATTTAACTGCTGAAAAATTCATTCCCGATTTTGTAAGAAATGTATCTGGAAGCCGAATGTATAAAACCGGTGATTTGGTTCAAGTTTTAGAAGATGGCTCTATTAACTATTTAAACAGAATAGATAATCAAGTTAAAATACGTGGTTTGCGAATTGAACTTGGAGAAATTGAGACCAAGCTACTTGAGTTTAGTAATATTAAAGAGGCTGTTGTTGGTATTAAAGAACTTA
>JAJRZB010000167.1 GCA_024275455.1 Bacteroidota bacterium
AAAAACTAAGTACAACAAGCGCTATACTGCAAACCGCAATTGATTGTAAGCATCAGGGGAAGAGTTCCATAATTTAATATATTTGTAAACAGAAAAATACATTAAATCAGGGCGGTGCGCAGCATAGCGCTATCCGTTAGCAAACATATTAAAACAAACATTGCAATGAATCAATTTGCTGTAAGAAAAATTGTTGAAGGTAATTTTAGATATTCAAAGCTAAATGAATATTTAGAAGAAAGAGACTTAGAAAAAGGAAGAAAGAAACTAAGTAAGAATTTTAAAACGCAAACCGACAACTGGGATATTAAAAAGAATTCTGAATGGGTTCTTCGGAATTACTTAGCTACAAAGATGATAATGTCATCTACAGTTATGCTAACATCTCTTGAATTTGGAAAAGAAAGAAATCTAAGAGTAACAGAGCCATATTTAATTTATTATTCATTGTTAAATGTCGCTAGAGCTGTAATGTTTACTAATCCAAATGCGGAATGGAAGAATGGAGAACTAATTAATTCTTCCCATTCAAAGACCTTAAATATTTTAGGTGATGCAATTGGTCAATTTAATAAAGATAAAGGAGAACATATTAAAGACTTACTGGAAAGAGCTAAAGAATATAGAGAATTATTTTCCTACAAATTTCCTGCAAATGGAATAAATGATTTTGCTGTTGAGTTAAGTGAAGCAATTAACATTTGTTCATTTTTAGCAGAATTTGCACAATTCCAAAGTGAAATATTAGAAGTTCAAAACTTCTCAAAAGAAAATTTGGAACAGAATCTTGACAGAGAGATATTAAAAAAAGGCTTCTTATATAAAGGTAAAAAACATGAGTTCTTAGATGATGAAGATTGGTATAGATTAGATTACATCGTAAGAAAGCAACCCTTTCCCGTTAGTTTGTATTTCACATTATCAGAAGGAATGGTTGAAGATTTCTTTGGAGCCTGGTATCCCTATGATGACGATGAAAATGATGAGAATTATAATCCTGATACAAATTGGAGTTTAATTTTCCCAATGCCATGATAGTATAAACACAAATAAAAGTAATATGTCAGAAAATAAAGAAATTGAAATTATTAAGCACCAAATAAGCGGCTTAGATGATGAATCATTTGATTTAAATGCATGGGTATTAGCAACAGATAATTACCTAAAAGGTATTTGGGGCAATGAGACTCCAAAATCAACACAACTTTATGCTATTTGTAATACAATGAGTTCCGCAATGTTTGGTTCTACAGAAACCGATGTAGTTAAATTCAAATCTCAATGGAAAAACTTATTGAACAGTTATATTATTGAACTTGAAAATTTGAAAAAACCAGAACCAATTAAGAAGTCAGCAATGAATAATATTAACTTAACAGTTAATCAAAACCAAACTCAAAATCAGGAACAGTCTCAAAAACTAACTTTAGAATTTGAAATAATAATACATGCCCTAAAAGATGAGTTGACTGGTAATCAAATAAAAGAATTGGATTCAATAATTAAAGAACCTGAAAGCCCAGAGAAAGGCAAAAAATTGGTAGAAAAATTATTGAGTTTTGGTTCAAACGTTGCAGCTGGTATATTAGGTAATATTTTGGCAAATCCTCAAATTATTGGACTAATATAGAAAAATACGTTTGCTAACAATGTATATAGTTTATGGCGGGTGAAGTGCTAAATATGAACATTTTAACAATAAATAAACTTCGTTGTAAGTTGAAATTTTTGTGTTTCAAAAACCGCCACAAAACCATATACTTACCGTTAGCAACAAGGCTGAATGAGAATATGAACTAAATAAATCCGATTTGAAACAATGTTGAAATCTAAATCAAAAATTATTTAAAAATGACATATTTAGAAAACAAAATAATTCTTGAATCAAAATTTGAGATTGCCTCAAAATTTATCGATAATCTTGAAAGCAATGAACGAATTCAAAAAGGTTTTAACATTGGGACTTATACTAATCTTCATTTTTATCTCAATAATTGGTTTTTGTTTCGTATTGAATTTGTTGGATATGATGCAATAAAAATAGATTACAGACGTCGTAAAGTTCCCAATAAAGAAATCAAATCGATGGACTTTTTAATGGTGGTTAGAAAGTTAGTAGGAAAATCCAATTTAAAACATCGGCAAGATTTCTATAATGAAACAATTATTATTCGAAATGTAAACAGCTATTATCTTGAATTAGTTAATCAGGCAATTGACAAATATTATGAACAGTTAGTTCTAAAAGATGCGAAACAAGATTCTAATGTTTCAAATAATGAAAAAGTTTTGCGGGAAGAAAACTCTCCTCCAAATTCTGAAAATATATTATACAATAAAAGAGAACAGAGAATATTAAATATCAGGGATGCTTCTGGAATTAATGTTAGCTATTTCAAGATAAATAGAGAAGAACGAAATCTGTGTGCCATTCTATTTCATATTTTATTAATTGGAAATAATTTAAAATTATTTCTGAAAAAGATTGACTGCAATTTTCCAATAATAGATTCTGAAAAAAGTATTTATCTTGAATATGCTTTTATCCGTGAGATATGGGAAAACATTAGAAAAAAAAATGGAATAAGTGAAGGAAATATAATCAAAAAGAAAATTATTTTAGATATTCTAAATCTTTCAAAGACACGATATTTAGAAGAAATGTCAATTTCAAATTTTAATAATTTCTTTGTTCAATCAATAACAAGAAAACCATCTTCTGTTGAAATCGAAAGTCCAGGAAATTGGAGTATTGCACAATTTGATAAAAATGTATCGGATAATGATGAATTCCTCAAAGTATGCAAATTCAAATGGAGTTTTAATGCAAAACCCGATATAGTCATTAATACATCAAATAGTCAGGCAGTCTGTATTGAAGGAAAATTTAAAAGCGGGGAAGGAATTTATCCAACAAATAAGATTGAAAAAGAAATTTTCCATCGAAGAAATTTAACATTTGTTGGTCAACTTTCAATTCAACCCGTAATTATGAATCTATTAAATATTGAATCTAAATATATTTTACTGGCAAATAGTAAAATTCATTCTGACACACATGTTCCTTTTACATGGAAAGAAATATTTGGTGAAATGGATATTTCAGAATGTCCAATATTTATAAAGGAATGGTTGAAAAGAGATGATATTAATTAAAGCCCAGTTGCTAACAAAGTGTCATATGTAATGCGGGTTTCAGCGGTTTTTTGTACTGCGGCTCTTTGTTGCAACACCGCCAATTCGTCTTTGACGATTGACGGAAAATTTGAAATTATGAATAAACGAATTGGCTCCGTGCGTAATTGAAAGTTTTGTACCTTTAATCCCGCACTACACATACACAAACCGTTGTGTGCCATGCCAAGAAACGAAATAGCAATGAATAAACAGAGCAGGAAAATTGAAAGATAAAATGAAAAGCCAGCCCGAAAATAGCACATTTAGTTTTTTGCCTACACACAAGCAAAACTCGAAAAAACTAAAAGAGCTATTTTTGCCAACGCTCGTACCAACATTGAAACTGAATTATGAATATTGAACAATACATTGACAATATAAATCAGAGATACCAACTCGGAAATGCAACTGAGCATACTTTTAGAGGCGACCTACAACAACTCATTGAAAGTTTAGTGCCTGAAATTAGAGCTACCAACGAACCGAAAAGACAATCTTGTGGAGCACCTGACTACATCTTGACCAAAAAAGATATTCCGGTAGGATTTATTGAAGCAAAAGACATTGGAAACAAAGACCTTGAAGGGAAAAAGAAATCAGTAAACAAAGAACAATTTGACCGTTACAAAGCATCATTAGATAATCTGATTTTCACGGATTACATTGATTTTCATTTATACAATGACGGAGAATTTATTACCAAAATTGCAATTGCAGAAGTAACCGAAAAAGGAATTGTTGCGTTACCTCAAAATTTTGCAAGGTTTGAAAATCTAATCAAAGACTTTTGTACACACATTGGACAAAACATAAAAAGTCCAAAAAAATTAGCAGAAATGATGGCGGGCAAAGCCCGTCTTCTTTCTGATGTTATTGGTAATGCTTTGACCAGTGATGAAACACATAATGAAGATAGTACGCTTAAAGAACAAATGATTGCCTTTAAGAATATCTTGATTCACGACATTACTCCCAAAGGATTTGCAGACGTTTATGCTCAAACTATTGCTTACGGAATGTTTGCAGCTCGTTTGCACGACCCAACTTTAGATACTTTTAGCAGACAAGAAGCGGCTGAATTGATTCCGAAATCAAATCCATTTTTAAGAAAATTGTTTGGTTACATAGCTGGACCAGATATTGACGACCGAATAAAATGGATTGTAGATAATCTCACCGAAATATTTTTAGCGTGCAACGTAGAGGAGATTTTAAAGAATTACGGAAAGACCACAAAAATGGAAGACCCAATTATCCATTTTTATGAAACATTTTTGAGCGAGTACGACCCAAAATTGAGAAAAGCAAGAGGGGTTTGGTACACTCCTGCCCCAGTTGTAAATTTCATTGTTCGTGCAGTTGATGATATTCTAAAAACAGAATTTGATTTGCCACAAGGTTTGGCAGACACTTCTAAAACAACAATTAAAGTAAGAACGCAGACTCCTAATAAAAACTTTAAATCTGGGTATAAAGAAGTAGAACAAGAAGTACATAAAGTGCAAATTCTTGACCCAGCTACAGGAACAGGAACTTTTTTAGCAGAAGTAATAAAACACGTACACAAAAAATTTAAGGGACAAGAAGGAATTTGGAGCGGTTATGTAGAAAAACACTTATTGCCAAGATTAAATGGGTTTGAGTTGCTAATGGCAAGTTATGCAATGGCTCATTTACAATTAGATTTATTGCTAAAAGAAACAGGATTTAAAGCCACTACAAACCAACGAACAAGAGTTTATTTAACCAACAGTTTAGAAGAATATCACCCAGATACAGGAACTTTATTTGCAAATTGGCTAAGTAGTGAAGCCAATGAAGCTAACCACATAAAACGAGATACACCTGTTATGTGTGTAATTGGAAATCCTCCGTATAGTGGGATTTCTTCTAACAATGGCAAATGGATTAGTGATTTAATTGAAGATTACAAATATGTTGATGGTGTACATTTCAATGAACGTAAACATTGGCTAAATGATGATTATGTAAAATTCTTACGTTATGGACAGCATTTTATAGAAAAAAACGGAACTGGTGTTTTGGCTTTTATCAATCCTCACGGGTTTTTAGACAATCCCACTTTTAGAGGAATGCGTTGGCATTTGCTTAAAACTTATGATAAAATTTACACGATAGATTTACACGGAAATTCTACAAAGAAAGAAACCGCTCCTGATGGTTCTAAGGATGAAAATGTTTTTGACATTATGCAAGGGGTTGCAATCACTGTATTTGTAAAAACGGGAAAAAAGAAACCAAAACAATTAGGGAAAATATTTCATTTTGATTTGTTTGGAAAAAGAGATGACAAGTACAATTATCTTATTGAAAACTCAATAAAAACAACTGAATTTAAGGAGTTGTCACCTGTAAATCCCAACTACTTTTTTGTTCCTAAAGACAATGAATTGATAGGAGCATACAATGAAGGAGTTTTAATATCTGACTTATTCAGAGTTCAATCAATGGGCATAACTTCTGCAAGAGATAATTTTGTTGTTGATTTTGACCAAAACCCATTAGAAAAGAGAATACAAGATTTTTGCAACAAAGAAATCGAAACATCTTCTTTTCAAACTCAATATAAGTTGAAAGAGAATTATCAATGGAAAGTTGAAGAACAACGAGCAGAAGTTCCAGAATTTTCAAAATCCTTTATTAAACCTATTTCATATCGTCCATTTGATAATAGGTGGATTTACTATCAAGCTAATTTAGTTTTCAGAATGCGTGGAGAAGTTATGCAAAATCTTGAAAGACCAAATTTTGCTTTTTGTACTTCTAAATTAGGTCGCAATGTTGATTACCATAATTACTTTATAACAAAACATTTAACTGACAAAAGCATTTCATCTTCTTTGGACAATGCTAATATGTTCCCTCTCTATATCTACCAAATAAACAACGGTCAACAAACCATAGAAGAGAAAATAGAAAGAACCCCAAATCTAAATCAAGAAATTGTAAATGCAATTGCTAAAACGTTAGGCTTAGCATTTACAAATGAGAAAGAAACGACAGAGAATACTTTTGCTCCCATTGATATATTAGATTACATCTATGCTGTTATACACTCTCCTAATTACCGAGAAAAATACAAAGAGTTTTTAAAAATAGATTTTCCTCGTGTACCTTATCCAAAAGATAAAAATACGTTTTGGCAATTGGTAAAATTAGGAGGAGAAATACGCCAAATTCATTTGTTGGAATCGCCCAAAGTGGAAGATTACATCACAACTTATCCAAAAGATGGAGATAATACCATTACAACCAAAATCGGAAAAAAAGATTGGGAAATAACAGACAAAGAAAACCAGCTTGGTAGAATTTGGATAAATTCAGAACAGTATTTTAAGAATATTCCACTTACAGCTTGGGAATTTTATATTGGCGGTTATCAGCCAGCTCAAAAATGGCTAAAAGACCGTAAAGGAAGAACCTTAGAATTTGATGATATTTTACATTATCAAAAAATAATAGTTGCACTTTCCGAAACGGATAGATTAATGAAAGAAATTGATAAAATTGAAATTGAATGAAAATAGACTATTTAAAAGATTTAATACAGTCCTGTAATATCAATTTTTTAATTGGTTCAGGCACATCAAATCCGTATTTATCTACATTGGGTAATATTGAAATATTATTAACCGATTTAGAGAGAAAAAAAGAAAATAAAAATGAATACGATTTAATAAAAGCCTCTCTATTTAAAATATATTGTGAAAATGTAATTTTTCGTAATTTAGAACAAGAAATTGAAAAATATAGTAAAGTCAAGTCAAAAAAAGAAGAAACTAAAAAAACTAAATATGAAGAATATTTAGAAGTGTTAAGTGGTTATAAAAATATTCTATTAAGTTTAAATGAAATACTTTTATATAGACATAATAATCTTTTAACGAAGCAAGTAAACATTTTTACAACTAACATTGATTTATTTTTAGAAAAAGCTTTAGAAAAAACCGGTTTAGAGTTTAATGATGGATTTAAAGGGCGGACAACACCAATTTATGATTTAAGTAATTTCAATAAATCATATTCAAAAACAAGCTCTCATTACGATAATATTTCAGAAATTCCTGTATTTAACCTGTTAAAAGTTCATGGTTCAATAAATTGGAAAAAACAGGAAAATCAAATAATACATTCAACAAACTTAGGACAAATAGTTAAAACACAAAAAGCACTAAATAAAATAGCTACTGAACCTTTTTTAACAATTTCAGATAATAGTACTATTGAGAAACTTTATGAAAGTGCAAAAGAAGAAGAACTATCAAATAATTATTCAGATTTTTTTAATGAATATGATAAAATTCCGATAGTTAACCCAACAAAAGAAAAATTTGAACGAACTATTTTTGAAGAGGAGTATTATGAGCTTTTACGTATTTATGCTAACTCTCTCGAAAAGGAAAACACACTTTTGTTTGTTATGGGTTTTTCTTTTGCTGATGAACATATAAAAAAGATTACAATAAGAGCTGCAAAATCAAATCCAACATTACAAATAATCATTTTTGCTTTTAAAGACGAAGAAGTAATAAAAATAGAAAAAGAATTAGGATTAAATGATGGCATAGTTGGTAATCATAATTTAAAAATAATATCACCAAGTAATTTCATTGAAGCTAATTCTGAAAATGATGAAGGAAAAGAAAAACGAATGAAAGATAATCTTACTGTTTTCAATAGTAAAAATATTAATAATGAGGTTTTTGAAGTAGTTAAAAACATGGTACGTAATAGCAATAAGAAAAAAAGATGAATAAAGCATCCGAAAATATTACTAGAGATGTAAGTCTAAAAAACTCAATATTTAGAATTGGATATGTTTTTTCTGTTGATGGATTAGAAATTAAAATAAAAGTTGATAAACGAAAAAACTCATCTCATTTACTTTATAAAGGCGATTTACTCAAAAATACTTCTGTTGGTGGATATTTGAAAATTGCAAAAGGATTTACTTCAATTATTGCAAAAGTAGGCGGAGAATATATAAAAGAAGAAAAATACTATAATTACGAATACAAAAGAGAAGAAGATAAAATTGACAGAATATTAAAAGTTCAATTACTTGGATATATTGAAAATGGTAAATTTGAAAGAGGAATAAAGGAACTACCTTTAATCTACAATCAATGCTTTTTGCTTGATAAAGATGAATTTTCTATTGTTCATGATTTTGTAAATGTAAATGATAAAGCAATAAAGATAGGTTCTTTAGCATTAGAAAAAGGACAAGATATAAATATTGGTATTAATAGTGTTTTTGCCAGTCATATTGGCATATTTGGCAATACAGGTAGTGGAAAATCTTATACCTTAGCAAAGATATATCGTGAATTGTTTTTGAAGTTTCAGGGGAATTTAAACTTTAAGAATAATGCTAAATTTTTTATTTTAGATTTTAATGGGGAGTATGTTTCTAACGAATTTGGTAATGATATAATTATTAACGAACCAAACAAAAGTATTTATGAGTTGTCTACATCTAACAATTCTAATAGTCATCAATTCCCAATTTCAAAAGAAAATATAAATAATACTGATTTCTGGGTAATAATTTTGGATGCTACTGAAAAAACACAAAAGCCATTTTTGCAAAGAGTGTTAAAAAATGATAGTTTTTTTAAGAAAGGATATGTTGAAATTGTTAATGATATTTTTAATGATATAATAGTTAAAGAAGATGAAAACTTAGGTCTAAAAGCAATGACAAACCTGCTTTCAGATTTGTATGATTACATTGAGAATAAGCAAGATTTATTAACTTTTAAATCTGAAATTGGAGAAAAGTTAGGCACATATAAGAATGGCAATTTTTATATAAAAAACCCTGAGAATGATAAACATGATAAATCTGAGATAAAGAATATTATTAAAAAAAATATTAATGACTTTAAGTTCTCTGAATTAAATGAAGTTAAAAAAATTGGTTTAAAAATTATTTTAAAATATCATTCGGAAATTGTTAATGGCCATTCTAATGTTGAACATTTATCACCATTAATAAAACGATTAGACAAAAGGATTGATGAATTAAGTAAAATCATAAAATATAATGATGAAGAAATATTTACTAATGAAAAACCAAATTTAGTAATTGTGTCTTTAAAAAATGTTGGCATAGAAATGAAAAAAATGCTGCCATTATTAATGTGCAAGCAATTATATGATGAGAAAAAAGCAAAAAATGAAAATACTACATATCTTAATATTATTATTGATGAAGCACATAATATTCTTTCGTATAAGTCTGATAGAGAAAGCGAAACTTGGAAAGATTATAGATTAGAAACCTTTGAAGAAATAATAAAAGAAGGTAGAAAGTTTGGAGTTTTTCTAACAATTGCCAGTCAAAGACCTTCAGACATATCATCGACAATAATTTCGCAATTACATAATTATTTTATTCATCGTTTGATAAATGAAAGAGACATTGAAGCAGTTGGGCGAACAATTTCTTATCTTGATAAAGTATCACATGACACCTTACCGATTTTACCAACAGGAACTTGTATCTTTGCAGGCTTGTCTGCTCACGTCCCAGTTGTTGTAAAAATAGATACAATTGAACCAAAAAAACATGAACCAGACAATAAAACAATTAATCTTATTGAAAATTGGGTAGATAAAGAAGAACAAACTGGAACTAAAATTGAAGATGAGAAAGTATTAATAATAACAGAAAAAATAGATACTGATGATTTACCATTTTAATGCCAACGCTTCACATCCATACACATTGTCAAGTCGCACTAGCCAACCCGCTGACCAAAACTTGCCAAAGAGTATGGCTGTCCCAACACACGGTAGACAGAGAAAGATAAAGCACGGGCACACAACAAAGGCTATACGTAATTTGGGTAACGTGCTAATATTGAGGTTTATAGTATTAAATAAAATTAGTGATAAATTGAAAATTAATCGTTTCATAATCCCAAACTACGCATAGCCAAACCGTTGTACTTAATTTGAACACTTGCATCTTTTGACAGGTTGCCGTGACAGGGGGGCTTGTTGTTTGCGGTTGCCCGGGAAAAGGCCCAAGTCTTTTATCGGGAGGACCGTTCAAGTTCTGAACAAACTTGTTGACGTC
>JAJRZB010000168.1 GCA_024275455.1 Bacteroidota bacterium
GAAAGTCCGTTTGCTCCGCCTGATACAAATGCAAATATAATTTTCGGTTTTAAAAAAGGCAGAGATAATAAAGGAAGATATGGTGGAGATTATGAATTAGACACGTTACTGTATGGAATTAAAATTTATACAGATAGCTTAAATGCAAGAAAAGGTAGTCCAAATGGCCCGCTGCATTTAATCGGTTCACAATTTAGACTAAAACTCGGTCCTTTTGAAGGTGGAGATGATTTAATTGATACGCTCCAGTTTTCGCTTGCTCAATATGAAAATTATGGTATTTATATTCAACCGTTTGCTACTGATTTTATTGATACAAGTGACGGTGGTAAAGTTTTTGGTTTTTACCTTGATAACCATAATGATCCGCCGAATGAGTTTCATTTAGTTTCTCCTCAAAACCACAGTTATACCCAAGAACAAATACCGTTTTCTTGGAGAAACAATGGTGACCCGGACCCATTCTCTAAACCTAATTATTCAATCAGTAGTGTTGAAATATTATTTGATACAGTAACAACTTTTGATTCTCCTGCACTTAGAACATATAGGAGAGACAGAACAGGTTTAGATTATGAGCAAGATACTATTACCGTAAATCTGCCCTCAAACTTTTTCCAATTTGAAGGGTTGTTTAATTACAAAAAGATTTATTGGAAAGCAAAAATGTGGGATTTTGACAGAGATGTTGCGGAAGGGGGAGGAAAGGGAACACTTAGTCGTGAAAGCTCTGATATTTTTGTATTAAATATTGGGGCAACTCCAAATGCACCAGAACAACCTGTGCTTTTATTTCCAGAAAATAATGCAGTTGTTTCCGAAGATACCATTCACTTTACTTGGAATAAAACCTATACAGAAGCAGACTCCTATTGGTTCGAATATTCATCAGATTCATTATTTTCTGATTCGATAGTTGATTCAACTCTAACTGAAAATTTTACAACAGTTACAGATATTCTTGAAGATCAAACATATTGGTGGAGAGTGAAAGCAAAAAATATTTCCGGATGGAGTCCGTTTAGTAATGTTTATAAATTTTCCAAATTGTTGACAGATACGGATTTTGAAGAAGAAATTCCGGAATTTTATTCCTTGAAGCAAAATTATCCTAATCCGTTTAATCCATCAACAACAATTGGTTTTTCTTTACCCAAAGCTTCACATGTGGATATTTCTATTTATAATTTATTGGGTGAAAAAGTTGCCGTAGTTTTAGGCAAATTTATGAATCCTGGTAATTATGAGAGTACTGTAAATTTAGAATCTCTTTCTTCAGGAGTTTATGTTTATAAAATTCAGGCTGATGATTTTATTCAAACAAGGAAGATGATTCTTTTGAAATAGGTTCTTGACGTTTATACTTAAGTAATTATTCAAATTGATCGTTTAATTAATTGGTTATTCAAAAACTGTTGAAACGGTTTTTGTTTTTAATTTTGCTTATTAACCCACGACTTAAGTCGTGGGTTAACGATATGAGAAACCATAATTTCACAACCATTTTAACGGTTTATAAAATTAAACGGTCAACTTAAGTTAATTAGAACCCGTTAATAAAATAACGACTTTTTTTATCCGATTGAAAATATAATTTTCAAAATGTAACCGATTAGACACTTTCTTTTCTAATTCATTTCTTATTTTATATTCAAAAAAAATAATTTTGTTTTTTCAAATGAGGTGGAAATGGGTATAATCTTAAAATATTTCGATTGGTTACAAAACAAAGTTCCCGTTGGTGAAGTTGAAAAATACCCTGAGATTGATGAAAATGGAGAAACATCTGTAAAAGGGATTTACATTGTTGGAGACTTAACAGGAATTCCTCTCCTTAAATTAGCTGCGGAGAATGGTAAGCAAACAGTTGAAACTATTTTAAAAGATCAAAAATTTATTGAACAGAAAGCTTCTAAAACTAATAATGATATTTTTGATTTGATTATAATTGGTGCAGGTCCTGCCGGTATTGCTGCCGGACTGGAAGCTCAAAAATCTAACCTTAATTTTTGCATTTTGGAATCTGCTAAAAAATTTAATACAATCGTAAACTTTCCTAAAGGAAAACCTATCTTTGCCGAACCTACCGATTTTAAACAAGAATCTGATTTAATAATAAATGACGGTGTAAAAGAAACACTTCTTGAAGAATTGGAAAATCAAATTTCCGATAAAGCATTACCTGTAGTAGAAAATACATTTGTGAAAAGCATTAAGAAAGATAAAAATATATTTAACGTAATTACAGATGATAAAGTATACAAAGCACTAAGAGTAATTATTGCAATAGGCAAATCGGGCAATGCGAGAATGTTAAATATTCCGGGAGAAGACTTGCCTAAAGTTTATAACCGTTTGTTTGATCCTGCAGATGCAAAAGATAGAAATATACTCGTAGTAGGCGGTGGAGATTCGGCTCTTGAAACGGCTATACTTACTTCGGAATATGCAAAATCTGTTACTATCTCTTATAGAAGACAAAATTTTTCAAGAGCTAAAGAAGGTAACGTAGAAAAAATTAATCAATTGGCAAAAGAAGGAAAGATAAAAATACTTTTTGAAACAAATATTAAAGAAATAAAAGAAGATAAAGTAATTTTAGAAAATGCCGGAAAAGAAAAAATAGAAATAGAAAATGATATTGTTTATACAATGATAGGCAGGGAACTTCCGGTTGAGTTTTTTAAGAAAAGCAATATCAAAATGGAAGGGGAGTTATC
>JAJRZB010000169.1 GCA_024275455.1 Bacteroidota bacterium
AGTTGGGTTTCTATTAAAATTTACTACTTACTTTCGGCTTTCTTTTTTGTTTCTTTAGTTTTATTCTTTTTTTCTTCTTTTACCTTCGCTTCTTTTGCTTTCTCATCCGGATCAATTTCTACGACTTTATTATTTTCTTTAAGGAATTTCATCACTTTTTCTTCGAGAAGAGATTCTTTTCTATTAGAATCCTTAAAATACTTAACTAAATTTTCAACCGGAATTCCAACTTTTTCAGCTTCTTCTTTCGCAATTTCTTCAAGATCAGAATCTGTAACTTCAATATTTTCTTTTTCAGCAATATTTTCAAGTACTATTTGTAATTTAGCATTCCATTCTGCTCTTGGTAATAAATTTTGTCGCAAAATATTTTCATCAGGTATTGGTTGTTTATATTGTTGAGCATTTTGTTTTTCAGTTTCAATTAGTCGTTCTAAAATTGTTTCTACATAACCTTTGGAAGGTTCAAAGTCATTATTTTTAATAATCTTATCTAAAAGTGCATTCTCAAAAACCCGGTTTGATTGATCTTCAAAGTACTTTTTGTAATTATCTCTTGTAAAGTTTTTGAGTTCTTCTAAAGTTTTAGCTTTTTTGCCGGAAAGTTCTTCAATCAATTTTTCAGATGGTTCAGGCAGAACAATTTTTTCAATCTTTTTAATTGTTGCAACATATATAAATTCTTCTTTATGAGTATGATCTCCATGCTGATGTTCATCTACAAATGAAAACTCAAATTCTTCACCAAGCTTTTTCTTTTGTGCATTTTTAACAATGTTCTCATTTACTTTACTGTCGCTTAAATCAATTACCATATTTTCACTTCTGCTACCCTCAATATCTTTACCGTCTTTATCAATTCTTTGCAGATCAACTGTAATTCTATAATTGTTATCTTCAATAACCTCGGCTAATTCAAAGGTGGCTTTAGATTTAAGCATATTATTTACTTCGGCATCAATATCTTCTTCTTTCACTTTGAAAACAGGTTTTTCAATTTCTAAACCGGTGTAGTCTTTTAAGTCAAGAGTTGGTTTAACTTCATATTTTACTTTAAAATCAAGTGATTCGTTAATTTTAAAATCAAGAGCTGTCATTTGGGGCATACTGATAGGTTTAAGTTCTTGTTCTTTAACAACTTCCCAAAATTTCTTATTTGCAATATCTTCACTAGCCTTGTATTCAATTGCATCACCGTACATTTTTTTCAGCATTGGCAATGGAACCTTACCTTTTCTAAAACCCTGCATTGAAATGGTTTTACGTTCTTTTTTATAGGCTTCGTCAATTTCAGATTTTATTTCAGAATAATCTAATTTAACTTCTAATTCGTGTTCAGTATTTGATAAAACATTAACTTTTGTTTCTAAAAAGATACCTCATTTGATTTTTATTAGGATTGAAAGTTTAAGAATGGTACGAGAGGGGGGACTCGAACCCCCACACCCTTCGGGTACTAGATCCTAAATCTAGCGCGTCTACCAATTCCGCCACTCTCGCAAAAATAGAACAACAAAATTAGCAGAAATTTTACTGAATTACAAATACTCTGTTAAATAGCAGAAACTTCTGAAAAATTAATTATTCTGTCATCGTATGTTAATGTAACGATAAAATATTATTTTAGGAAAAAAGAAAAAAAGTAACAACGGGATTATGATGGTAAGGGCCGAGCTGTCATATAGTCAAAAAGACTGGTCAGAATGAATGGTCACATCATAATGATAA
>JAJRZB010000170.1 GCA_024275455.1 Bacteroidota bacterium
ACGGTTCAAAAATAACATTTTCTTTTCAAGGTGATATTTGGACGTCATCCTCGGATGGAGATGATTTAAAAAGAATTACAATCCATGAATCGTATGATTTTTTACCTTTGTGGAGTTATGACAATAATCAAATTGCTTTTACAAGCAACAGATTTGGGAACTCAGATATATTTACTATTCCTTCTACCGGAGGAATACCAAAACGCATTACATTTCATTCAACCAATGATCAATTGAGTGATTTTTCAAAAAATAATGAGCTTTTATTTACAACTGCCCGCACTTTTAAGCAAGTTGAATGGGACAATGAATTTGCAATTGTCCCGGCTTCGGGAGGAACTCCTACTTTATTACTTGATGCATTAGGAGCTACACCGGTAAAATCTCCGGATGGAAAGTTTATTGCTTTAGCAAAGGGTTGGGGAAGAACAACCCGGGAAGCCTACCGCGGTTCTGCGAATTATGATATTTGGATTTATGATATACTTAATAAATCATATACAAAATTAACTAACTTTGAAGGACATGATATTTCTCCCAAATGGGCTGATTCAAAAACTCTTTACTTTATTAGTGCTGAAAACGGTACTTATAATATTTATAAAACCGGTATAGATGAAAACGGGAAAAAATCTGGGAAAATTGAACAAGTCACTAATTATACGAATGACGGTGTAAGATATTTTAATATAAGCGGTGATGGTAATTCAATTGTTTTTGAAAGACAAACTGATATCTATTTTATGAATTTGATTAATGGAGAAATTAAAAAAGTTAACATTAACATTTCATCCGATTACCGTTTTGATCCTATTGTTCACAAAACATTTTCAGATAAAATGACCGAGTATCAAGTTTCACCAAACGGAAAGTACACCGCTTTCGTTGTACGAGGAGAAATTTTTCTTACTGAAAATAATAAGGATAAGAAAAGAACAGTAAATTTATCTAATAATCCGTATAGAGATCAGCAGGTTGCTTGGCTCAATGATTCTGCTTTGGTTGTTATTTCTGATCGGAATGGGCAGCAAGATATTTATCTAATTATTTCTGCCGATAAAAACGAAACAAATTTATTTAAAAGTTTGAAACATAAAATTATTCAATTAACCGATACTCCGGAAGATGAATCATTCCCTATTGTTTCTCCTGATCAAACAAAAATTGTTTATGAATTAGGAAGAGGTAAATTAATTGTTGCTGATATTTCTAAAGAAGGGAAATTTAATAACTCAAAAGTTTTACTTGATGGATGGGCAATTCCGGGGAATGTTTCCTGGAGTCCCGATAGTAAATGGCTGGCTTATTCTCTCGATGACTTAAATTTTAACCAAGAAATTTTTATTCACCCGATTGATGAACACATTGCTCCGGTAAATATTAGTATGCACCCGAGGCAGGACAGTAATCCTGTTTGGAGTAAAGACGGAAGTAAATTAGCTTTTATTTCCCAAAGAAACAATAATGATGCAGATGTGTGGTTTGTTTGGTTAACTAAGAATGATTGGGAAAAAACTAAGAATGATTGGGAAGAATTTGAAAAACCGAAAGATGATAAAAATGACAAAAAAGATAAGAAGGACAAAAAAGATAAGAAAGTAAAACCAATAAAAATTGACGTTGAAAATATTTTTGAAAGATTAGTTCAAGTAACTTCGCTTGCCGGCGATGAAGGAAATATCCAATTCTCTAAAGATGGAGAAAAAATCTATTTTACTTCAAAAACCCCTACCCAAAAAGGAAGAGATATATTCAGCATAAAATGGGATGGACAAGAAATTGAAGAACTAACCCATGACGGCTTAAATCCCGGAAATTTAAAACTATCTTCTGATAATAAATATTTATTTTTCCCACAAACCGGTAAATTAAATCGTTTGGATTTGGAGAAGAAAAGTACCGAACCTTTACCCTTCGAAGCGAAAATGGATATAAATTTTCCAAAAGAAAAAGAACAAAAATTTGCAGAAGGATGGCGTGCTTTGCGAGATGGTTTTTACGATCCGAATTTTCACGGAAGAAATTGGGATTCGTTAAAAACAAAATATAAACCTTGGTGTTTAGCTGCTTCAACCGACCAAGATTTCCAAGATATGTATAATTTGATGCTTGGTGAGTTAAATGCAAGTCATATGAGAATGAGAGGTGTTAAACCGAGAGAAGATATTCAAAAAGAAAAAACCGGTTTGTTAGGTATTCGTGTAATCCCGGTAGAGAAAGGCATTAAGGTTGAACATGTAGTTGAAAAATCACCTGCAAGCAAAGACCAAAGCAGGATTGAAGTTGGAGATATTATAACTTCTGTTAACGGTAAAAAAATTAGTGCTGAAACCAACTTTTATTCCTATTTAACCAATACTGCAGATGACAAACTTTTCTTAACTATTTTAAGAGACGGAAAATCAAAAGAAATTATAATCAGACCAACTTCATCTTTGAGAAATGATTTATATGATGAATGGGTAGAAACTAATAGAAAATTAGTTGATAAATTTTCAAATGGTAAATTAGGCTACCTTCATATTAGAGCCATGGGCTGGGAAAGTTTTGAAGGGTTTGAACGGGAATTTGCTGCAAGAGGTTACAACAAAGAAGGAATAGTTATAGATGTAAGATTTAACGGCGGCGGGTGGACAACGGATTATTTAATGTTAGTATTAAACTACAAACAGCATGCCTATACAATTCCAAGAGGAGCAGCAAAAAATTTACAGACTGAAAAAGAAAAGTTCAGGAATTATTACCCTCTTGGAGAAAGACTTCCTTATTATGCTTGGACAAAACCTTCAATTGCTCTTTGTAATCAAAATAGTTACTCAAACGCTGAAATTTTTTCCCATGCATATAAAAATTTAGGTATTGGTAAATTAGTCGGTGTTCCTACTTTTGGGGCAGTAATATCCACCGGTGCGAGAATGTTAATTGACGGTTCTTTAGTTAGAATGCCGTTTAGAGGTTGGTTTGTTAAAAAGGATAATACAAACATGGATTTTGTTCCGGCAGTTCCTAATATTATTGTTGAAAATCCACCAAATGCTAAAGCAACCGGAAATGATTTACAGCTAAAAAAAGCTGTTGAGGAACTGCTTAATACTTTAACAGAATAATTTAGATTACTTAAATACCATTATACAACTTTTAATAAATCTTATTAAAAGTTGTATAATTTATATCTTATATCTAACACTGCTATTTCCCTAGTATAGGAAAATTTATAATATGTAGATGTTTCTTTATCGTATATAAATGAAGGGGATATTGTAAGGTTATTAAATATTTTATATTGTAAAGAAATCTTGTGAAATAAATAATCGTTCTCCAATGGTATGTTGGAAAATTCTAAATTAGAATACAATTTAGTTTTCAATGAAGACCTTAAAACAACTCTCAATTTAGAGTTAAGTCTATATGCCAATTTCCCTTTTATTGACCCTGACTGATAATTATAATATCCCTCAAATTGATCGTCTCTGTCTGTTTTAGCATAACCTAATTCAAGAACCGCTTTTTCATATTTTAGTATTGTGGAGAATCCGAGAGTATAATAATAGTATTCTCTATTTACATCAAATATTTCATTTTTATTTAAATCCTTAGCAAGCCTGTAATCGTACAATTTATTTTTAATAGAATATTGAAGAGTTAGATCCATAAAATCGGTTAGTTTTAGGTACAACATATTAGATAATTTATTTTCGTTATTATCTAACGAAATAAACGAGTTATTCTGCTTACTTCCTAAATCGTTATAATTATTAATAGCATTAGTATACCTGACTGTAAAATAGCTGTTTTTAGATATTTTAAATCTAAACCCGGTAAAAAAATCAAAGCTTGATCTATCTAATAAATCACCCATTTTTATTTTTTCACCATTTGTAACACTACTCTCAAATTCTTCTCCGTAAAGCCTGTCGGTAAATAACTGATCTACAAAAGAAACGTCTACCCCAAAAAATAAATACACACCTGGTAACCATGATTTTTTATATTTCGGATATAATTTTGCGATATTATAAGATTCAATACCTGCATGCCATTCATTAATATCTGTTTTGTTTGGAAATATTGAATATTCTCCATCTATAATAAATGAACTGCGAAACGCTTTTGACCAATTGAATATAGATTTAATTTGGCTTCCAATTTTCTGATTGAATAAACTGGTTTTAATCGAATCATTTACTTGTGAAATAAACAACGGATTATCATCATAACCGCTGGCTAGTTTTAGATTGATACTGGTTTTATTAAAATCAGTTTGCGACTGTACACTAACCGGAATCATACATAAAAACAAAACAATTGTTAAAAAGCGAATAATTGTTCTTTTAACTTGCATTTGTCCCCTCCTCAGAACCTAAAGTTAATAATTGTTTAGCAGGCAGATAATCCGGATTTAGTTGTAATGTCTCATCTAAATATTTTTTAAGTTTAGGATATATATTCAATCCTTTATAAACTAATGCTAAATTATATTTCAATTTCCAGTTATTTTGATCAATCTCACTTGCTTTTAGAAATAAAGATTCAGCTTTTTGGTAATCTTCTTTATTCAAAAATAATACTCCCAAATTCATCATTGCTCTAACACTTGAATTATTAATACTCAGTAAATTCTTATACTCTTTAATAGCTAAATCTGCTCTGCCGATTTCGGAATATAGCTTAGCTAAACCAAAATAGGCATCTTCATCGCTTTTATCCCTCTCAATTCTTTCTTTATATAATTTTTCCGCTTCATCATAACGTCTGATTTTTTTATATGCAATTGCCAGATTTTTACTAGCCTTTTTATAATCAGGGTGAATGTCGAGTGCCATTTTATAATATTTAATCGCTTTTTGATGATTAGCAGACTTTGTAGCTGCTAATGCCATATTATAATAAGCCTTACGGTGTTTCGGGTTTAATCTGATTACTTTATTAAAGTATTCTTCCGCTAAGTAATTTTTTCCTAATTTAGAGAATATTAAGGCAATATTATAGAGAGCATTAATGTTTTCCGGAGTAATAGAAATGAGTTTTTTATAAATGTTCTCAGCTTCTTTCAACCTTTTAGATTTAGTGAGTGAAATTGCTAAGTTATATAATATAGCTGTATTTTCGCTATCAAACTCCAAACCCTTTTTATAAGTTTCTATTGCATTCTTATATTGTTCTTTTTTAGAATAGACAAAACCCAATTGATTAAAAGCAGAAACATTAGCCGGTTCTAATCTAAGATTTTCTTTTAATAATTCAATTGCAAAATCATATTCTTTATTTTTTGTGTACACCAAGGCTAAGTTAAACATTGCCTCGGTATAATCATGTTTTAGTTTTAGAGCATTTTCAAACGATTTTAAAGCTTTATCAAAGTTATTCTGAGTCATATACAGAACACCCAAATTAAGATGAGCTGCAGGATAGTTTGGATTAAATTTTAAAGCTTGTTTATAATTATACTCTTCTTCTTTTGTTTGTTTTAACTTTCCGTATGTTTTCGCAATATTAAAATAAGCTTCGGAATAATCCGGCTTAATCTCTATAGCCTTGTTATAAGAATCTAACGATTTTTTGAACTCCTTAGTTTTCCCGTATAGCTTACCTAAATTATACCAGGCTGATGAAAACTGTGAATTCAAACTAACTAATTTTTTTAACGTATTAATTGCTTCAGAATGCTTATTCTGCTGAGAATAAGTAAGAGCTAAATTATAGAATGCCGCCTCAAAATCAGGTTTCAATTCTAAAGCTGATATGAATTTCTTTGCAGCATTGTTATATTCTTCCTTTTTATAAAAAGCTAAACCAAGATTATATACAATATCAGCATTTTCGGGATCGAGTTTAATGGAACTTTTCAGATCGCTAATTGCTTTATCGATTTGATTCTTTCGAAGGAAAAATGTGCCTCTATTAAAATATAATTTACTGGAACTTACTAATTTACTTAAACCCCGTTTATAAACATTTAGAGCCTCTTTCTCTAACCCGATAGCTAAATATTCAAGTGCTAAATTTATATATACCTCCTCATAACCGGGATGCGATTTTAGTATTTCTTCATATAATTCTTGAGATTTTTTGTGTTTGCCGGCTTTACTATAAGTTAATGCTAAATTAAATGCCGATTTGGTATACTTAGAATTTATATTGTACGCAACTTTAAAATACTTTTCAGCACTATCCCATTTTTTTTGTTCAAAATACATCAGCCCGATACTTAAATATGCTGGTAAATAATTCGGGTCTAAACGAATAATTGTATTAAATAATTCTTCCGACTTGGTAAAATTACCGTTTTCTTTTTCTATTAAAGCTAAATTATACCATGCTTGCAAATGAGATGGTTGCAGTTTAATTGTTGTTTGATAATTCTTTTTAGCTAATTTATTTTTATTATTTTTTTGATAAAGAAGACCGAGGTTATAATACATTTTTGCAGCAGATGAAGAGTTTTCAATTTTTACAGCGCTTTTTAAATATTTTTCAGCTTTTTCATAATCATTTAATTTTAAATACTGTGTCCCTAAATTATAGTAAGCATCTGCATAGTTTGGCTGCAACTTAATTGCTTTTAAATAATATTTGCGACTCTCTTCTATTTTATTTTTTAATGATAAAAGAAGTCCTTTATAAAAATAAGCTCTTGGGTTATCCGGATCCAATTCAAATATTTTCTTTAGTAAGTCATCAATTTCATTCTTACTCCCAACCTTATAAAGATATTTAACCAATTGAACATTCGCTGAAATATCATTTGGATTATTATTAAGCACCTCTCTAACATAATTTATTGCCTCTTGAAAATTATTGTTTTCAGCAGAATTCTTTGCTTTTAACAGTAAAGGGTTGCTGCTTAATAATAGTATATCATCTGTTCCATCTTCAGATTCTTCAACTAAAAATTCATTTATTGTATCCTCATTCGGATTATACAATCCATCCTCGGATACGGTTAATAACAATTTATCATCAACAAACCATTCTTCCAATAATCCAAACTGACTTAGAATATTAGTAAAAATAAGGGTAAATAAAATCAATACAGGTAATAAATATGCCCTTAACAATTTATTTATTGTCATTTCTATTCCTTAATTTTTTGTAACACCTTTTGCAATCCGATTCCATTAATATTTTGAATTTCAAGTCCCGGTCTTACATTTAATTCTAATATCTGAGGACCAAAACGTTTATCAATTACCCAATCAATGCCCATATACCCTAATGGAATTATCTTTTGAACTTTTGATGATATCTCCATAATTAATTCCCAATACGGTATTTGTATATCAACAACTTTTTCACCGTTATCAGGATTATACTCTACACCCTTCGGGTATGTACTAGCAACAAAGGTTTTACCATCTTTTAAATTAATACCGACACCAATACCCCCCATATGCAAATTAGCCTTTCCTTTTGACTTTTTAGTTGGTATTCTTAGCATTGCCATTACCGGCTGGTTTTGAAACACAATTACACGTATATCCGGTATACCTTTATAAGATATCTTTTTAAATAAGTCATCCACTTCTATTCTCTCTTCAACCATTACCGCATCCTGAGTACCATCTAATGAAAAAACTCCGCTTAATATCATTGCAGAGTGTTGATAAAGTTGATCACTATCCATTGTATCTCCGGAAACGGTTAACCACTTTTCGTTTTCATACTTATCAAAAACAACTATACCTACGCCTCCCATTCCACGGGCTGGCTTAATTACAAAATCAGATTTACCTTTTAAAGCTTTTGTTATATACGGTAGTTCAAAGAAATGCTCAAATTCGAAAAGTAATTTTGGAGTTGGAAAACCATTTTTCTCTAAAATTCTTTTGGACAAAAGTTTATCATCAGCTTGCTGATAGTATTTTCGTTCATTATATTCGTATATATAACTTATATTACGATTATTTATTCCTAAAACCGATTGTTCGGTTTTCATTTTAGACCCCACTGTATTTAAATAACATTCCTCTAAATCGAACCAGTTCCGTTACTCTTAAACCTACCCAACTGCCAAAATAAAGACCTCCGGCAATTACCAATAACATAGTTTAGGGAAACGCTAAAACCATTGTTTGAAGAAAAAGTGAATTCATAACAATATAAACGAAAAATACTGTAATCATTGTATTTGCAAACATTACTAATGCATCTTTAAAACTTCCTTCCTGCGCAATAAGAGAAAATCTTTCTATTGTTATTGCCATAAGTGCTAAAGGAAAAAACGTGGCATGTGCTAGATCCATGTTATTAATAGTTACACCAAAACCTGCAATAAATAATAAAGCAAACACCACGTAAACCAGTAGTATTGTTAACTTTGGTGTGTGCGTCATTTTAAATTTCTCTAATATCGAACGTAATACTGCCCCACCTAGAATAATTCCAGTGAATGTAATCATTCCCCACAAAACTCCGCTCCCTCTAAATGAGGAGGCAATTAGTGCAGGTAAGAATGTTCCAAAGGTTCTTATACCTATAACATTTCTAAATATTATTGTTACAATTGCACCTATTGGTATCATTAAAATTATCTGCAATAATTCTAACGATAATCCTGCTTTGTGAAAAAGTTCCCAAGCATTCATAATATTCAACGGATGAGAGGCCATATCTGAATAATTGCTTTCTCTAGGAAATGTTTTACGGTCAATTTTGAACAAATACTTAAAATTAACATTCGAGGTACGCTGAAAAAAAGGTAGATCACCGTAATAAAATGTTAAATAATTTTGTGGCAACTCTGCAAAGTGTTTGTTTGTGGGGTCAAAAGGCACCCAATTTCTACCAAGTAAAACTTCTACCCATTGGTGACTAATTCTTTTTTCACCTGTTTTTAATATTAAACCTCCTGTTAATCTAACTGGTATATCCAAACTCCTTAGCATAGCAGCGAATAATCTGGTTTTACCATTACAACTTGCCTGTTCGAGTTTTAATGAAGTTACTGCATCAGTTTTACCAGAAAAACCGGCATTTTTAATTTTATAAGTAACAAAATCATATACTTTTCTAACAATTGTAATTACATTTTTTCTTGTATTAAATTTAAATCGGCTAATAGTGCGTTTATTGAAGTATCACCTACTTGAATTAATGGTGTTTCTGATAAATATATTTTTAAATTTTCATTTTCATAATTAGCTTTATGAATTATTTCCGGTAGTTTATATTTAACTTCTTTAACTTTTGCATTAAAACTATAGCTAAACTCCTGAACCCCGCTAATCTTAGACTTTTGCCAAATACCAAATCTATTACGCCCTTTTCTGTTTATAACAAAATTAAAATTACCTGTTTGAGAATTTTCATCGAAGATTGTTTGTCTTTCATTGCTTGAAGGAAGAAGCACTTGAGTATTTATTTCGTTACCGTGCCCTTCAACCCTCATTTGGATATTTACCGAGTAACCGGTTTCTGGCAAAATTGTTCTAGGAGTGTAATTAAGTACAAAAACTTTATATAAAACTAGCCCTATAAACGTTCCAATAAGAATTGTTATGATTAAATTTCTATTTTTCATTATTCTTCCTATACAGCTAAAATTTGTTAATTATTGCTCTAACCATTGTATACATTTCTTCATATTCTAAATCTAACTTTTTCTTTTCAGTAGGTTGTTTGGGGTAACATAATTCTATTGTTAGTGAAGGATGAGAATTAATACATTCTTCTTTTACAAAATCTTTATAATCTTCCGTTAGTCCACCGCTGACACACCAATCCGAAGCAATTCCCGGTTTTGGGACTTCATAAGAACTAACAGTCCAATTCTTTGAGTTTACTATTTCACTATTAGATTTTTTGATAATTTCAATTAATTTATCAAGTGATTCATTCATTTCTTTAGTTAATCCAGATTTACCTAATTTCAGAAACTCAATAGGACGCCTAATCATATTTTCATATTTTTCTTCATTTGCCGAATGGAAAAATAAACTCATTTTGTAAGGAACTTTATTTATATGTTTAATAATTACCTTATTTTCATTTTCGTATTTTTGTTCTGCTTTAGAGATAGGAAAATTTCTATTTAAATCTACTCCGGAATTATTCTTTCGTTCATTTTCTAAGTAACCATCAGGATTATGAATAACTATAAAATCTAAATTAAAGCTTTCACCTTTTTCAAAATCCAATTTATTCTCCAATACTTTTTGAATAGTATATATTAATGCTTCCACCGGTGCTCCTTCATCACCGTGTGTGCCTGAGACAAACAAATAGTTTTCTCTTTTGTTATTGTCCCCTATTCTTATACGTAATAGTGGAATTGTTTTTCCATAATTACTACTTTTTCCAAGTTCAAATAGCTCAACATTTTTAGGATACATTGTCTTTAATAAATTTAGTTCATTATAAAGACCGTCTAATGTATGATATATGCCTATTCTA
>JAJRZB010000014.1 GCA_024275455.1 Bacteroidota bacterium
ATCCTTAAATGATATTAATGGTTTTGTTACTTCATGTGTTGATTTCCAAGCAATAAATCCAATTAAAAAAGAAGTAAATCCGGCAATTACTAATATCGTTAACATTTGAGCAAATGCCTTACTTTGAACTTCTTCAAGCGGCATTAGAATTTCAAATGCACCATGGATTTCACCTTCTTTCCAACCTTCCATTGTAGCACCGGTTATATCGGTTCCATCAGATCGCCCCCAGTATTTATACGAATCTTTCGGGTCGCCATGGCACATTAAACATTCTTTAGTTAATCTTACTGCTCTAAAATATCTTAGCTGATTTGTTTTTTCATCATTTGCCCAATATTCATCAATTCCTTCACTCATTATTTTTTTTAATACTTTCGCTTCAAATTCATCAGGGGTGTTTTTTTCATTTCTTGGACTAAATTTAGGTACCCTAAATTTCATACCAAGCTCTTTCGCTTTTTCTTTAGCAACCGTCATTGCAGAAACAATTGGAACGGTTAAAAGAAATTGATCTAAATCGTCTATCTCTTTTTTAAACACTTTATTCTTTTGCTGTTTGGAAGTGAATTCTCTTACTCCTTCTATTTGAACGAGCATTGCTTTGGCTTTATTTACTAATGCAGAAGTTTCAGATTCTGAGACTAAACTAGATACATAAAGTGCTGCTCCAATTTGGCTAAAAACAACAACTATTAGCACAGGAAGAATTATTTTCTTTTTTACAGATAAATTATTCCAATATTTTTTTATTTCATTTTTTCTCATCAGAATCCATTTTATTTATGAATGAAATTGAAACCTGTTAGAAATAAAGGATTTTCTATTTCTATTCAATCCCATATAGTTATTTCTTATCACACTTTCGGTGTAAATAGTCTCAATTTAAGATAGATTGTGATAAGTGGTATTCTAATGGTATAAGCGGTAAATATTAGTGAGTTATTAGGCTAATAAATGATTTGTTCTTTGAGGGATTTTCTATATCTACGGCTAATAGTTAAAGAATCGGGGTAATTTTTTATTTTAACTTTATAAATGCTACCGGGTAATTTTTCAATAACTTCAATAAATCTGATATTAATACAAGTTGAACGATGAATTCTTAAAAAGTTTCCTTGGGCAGTATTTCTGTAATTTCTTTTAATAATTTACGAACAACATACTTTTTCCCTTCGGTTGAAAAAATATATGTGTAATTTCCTTTAGCCAATGCACAAATAATTTCGTCAGTTTTTATTGTTGATAAACGTTTCCCTTGGTCAATGAAAATGTATTCATATTTTTGTTTCTCGTTATCGGCTTTAATACTAATAGTATCAAAACTAAATTCTGAGGGATGAGGATCTAAAATTTTATCAATTTCTTGATGTAATTTTTCTGTTTCTACTGGTTTGCGGATAATTATTACATCCGGAAATCTTTTTAAATTCTGTATACTTTGGTTATCAATATCATCTGTAATAACAATAAATGGTATTGATTTATGTGCAATTTTTTTTCTTATTTGTTGAAATAGTTTATCACATTTTAAGTCGTTCAATTGAAAATCACAAATAATTATATCAGGTTGATATTTAACAGCAATTTTAAGACCTTCAGTTCCGGAATTTGCCAATATTTTATAAAACTTGTTATTACCTGATGATAATTTTGTATATAGATTTAAATCATTTTCAATTACCAAAATCTTTTTATTTCTGTTCAACTTAAATCTCTCTTCCTTATATTTATACAAAAATGTTTTGATTAAGTATTAAATCTCACAGTAAGGCAAAATATCCAAATTATTTAATGTTATTTTGTCACTACTTGTTCGTAAATATTTTCCATTTGTACCTTCTTCAACCACTATACTTACAATTCCGCTTCCTTTAACTTCCACATAATAGTAATATAAATTAGATTCTATGTCCATTACTACATCTTGCTTTAACCTAGGTGACCAATATTCAAAAGGATTACAAAGTGCTAAAATATCACCTTGGCTATCTTTTACTATTTTTGTTACTTTTCTTTCAAACATTTTTTTACTCTTACTTTATAATAATACTTTTAATGGTAAAATAAATCAGTAAAAGTACGTATATGTGTCGTCTTTTCAATTTTGCACAAAACATTTGATGTTTTTTTCAAATATTACGTTTTTCATTCATTTTCAAAGATAATTTTTCTAATTTTTTATAAATTCCTAAAATCGAATAAAAAAAATCTTTTCATTTAGTGGTATTGAATAAGTAGTTTTACGTACATGTTATTTGATTGATGAAGTAAATTTTTAGTTGGTTTTTAAAAAAACTAATCGTTAATTATGCTTTATTTATAAATAAAAAAATAAATTTGATGGACTTAACAAGTTTACTAGAAGTATTTTTTAGTTTAGATAATCCTGTAATATATGGTATAATAATAGTCCTTGTTCTCGTTGTTGCAATTGTTTTAATTGATAAGGAATTTATTTCTCCCCTTTCTAAAAGAAAATCTGAACTTGAGATTGAGAATACAAAACTTATGGCTTTGTTTGCCGAAATTGATCCTGATCCTATTCTTAGAATTAATAATGATGGAATAATTGTAGATCTAAATAATGCCGCAATTAAGGAATTCAAAAGTTTAGAAATTAAAGGTAAAAATATAAAAACACTCATTCCAGCTTTTGAATTTCCTACGCAAGAAATTGATTCAAATACCGATTCAATTAAAATTCAGGAAAAATATTATAGTATTTCCGTTAAGAAAATTAAGGAACTGGGTTTTGTTCATATCTATCTTCATAATATAACAGAAAGGATTAAGATTGAAAATCAAATAAAAGAATACCAGGAAAGTTTAAGAAAACTAAGAGCTAAATTTGAGTTATTAAATGAAGAAGAAAAACAAAAATTAGGGCAAGAACTTCATGATGGTGTTGGACAAGAAATATCACTCTTAAAATTAGAACTTCAGCATTTATTAACAGAAACAGGAAAAGACACAAACAAAATCAACTATCTGATTAAATCGACTGATCGATTGAATGATGTAATTAGAGAAATCTCACATAAACTCCGCCCAAGAATACTAAATGAATTCGGACTAATACCGGCTCTTTCTTCATTGATTGATCGGGTAAATTCTAACGGTAATATTAGGGGTTTTTTATCGGTAAACGGTGATGAGCGTAAAATCACTAAGGAATTTGAATTAAATATTTATAGAATTTGTCAAGAAGCTATTACAAATATTTTAAAACACTCTAATTGTAATAATTTTTATATTCAATTATTTTTCAATGCTGATTCAATTAAATTAATTATTTCAGATGACGGAGACGGATTTATTATTTCTAATTTTTTTACAAAAGGAAGCTCGTCATTAGGTCTATTAAATATAAAAGAAAGAGCTTCAACATGTAACGGCACATTTAATATTGATTCAACATTAAATGAAGGAACAAGTTTATTTATTCATTTTCCAATAACTGAGAGAAACAATGATTAAAATATTATTAGCCGATGATCATAACCTTTTTAGGGAAGGATTGGTTACAATGCTAAAAAAACAAAAGGATTTTTTAATTGTTAGTCAAGCTGAGGATGGACGTGATATAGAAAAAAAATATACAGAAGTATATCCTGATGTTATTATTTCAGATATCAGCATGCCGATTAAAAGTGGTCCGGAAGCAATTAAGGTACTTACTACTAAATATAAAAATGTGAAAGTTTTGTTTTTATCACAATTTACAGGTGATGATTATATTTATTCTATAATTAAATCCGGAGGTTTGGGATTAATAAGTAAAAATTGCATGCAGGAAGAATTAATATATGCAATTAGAGAAGTTGCAAAGGGTAATAAATATTTTATGAATAAATCTCCAAAAGAATTGGATACAATTATTACGAGGTTCGAGAGTATTTATTTGGAGGATATTGAAATTAAAGAAGATCCTCTAACTCCCAAGGAAAATGAAATACTTAGTTTAATTGGCGAAGGCTTAACAAGTGAGCAAATTGCTGAAAAACTTAAATTAAGTAGAAGAACTGTTGATACTCACAGAACCAGAATAATTAATACACTTGGTTTTAATTCTTCAACCGAATTAATTAGATATGCAGTAATTAAAAATATGAATGCAAGTAATAAGTAGAAATTTTAGCGAATTAGATTATGCCTATCTCTAAAAATTATTAAATACAACCCTATTAAAATTTGAAACAATAGGGTTGCATATAATGGCGGTACTCCTAATTCAACATCTTTTATTAAAATAATTAGCTTCAACACATTTGTTAATTCGTATAATGTAATAATCAGATAAAAGATATCTATTTGATTATTATCGAAATAATACCTTATTAGACTTCTAATAAAAAGAAATAAAATAATTGCATGAACAAAGAGTACAAACACCTGTTGCTGGTGAGAAGTAGTAATTTGGTTAATATATATAATTGCTATTGCAAACACAACAATAAGTCTAATTCTTCTATTGAAAAATTGTTTTTCTAAACCGGCTAACATTAAAAAATTCATTAACAAAGTTAAAGTTTGTACCGGTAAGTCGAAAAACATCCACAATGTATATGATATTACATCATGTAACCCTAAAAAAAGAAAGAAATAAAAATGCTTACTTTTTAAATACCTAAACGGAATAATTAGCCAAACTAATTTAGAAATATAACCTATTACTATAAACAATTCCATTAATCACAAAACGGAGGACAGCAATCACCAAGTTCTAATGTAAGATTACCGGACGTGATAGTCAAGACCTCTTCCCTTTGTTCCATAAAACAGTTATTTACTTTTGATAAATTTAATAACTCTATAACTTTACTTTTACTAAAAACTCTGAAAACTTCCTTGTTCTCTGTATAAGACGATTTACTATATATAAAAGTTCTGTTATCTCCCAATATTATTAAATTATCACCCTCAAATCTAAACATAAATAAGTTATTAGTTTGGGACAAAAATTTTTGCATTTACGTTTTTGAAAATTCTTCTGTTTGAAAAACTTTTCCGTATAATTTATCTGCTTCTAATCTGTCAAATATTTTACCAAATTCTTGTGCACTAAGTATAGATGAAAATAAAAAAATGGCGAAAAGAATACTTACAAAAAAATTATTTGTCTTCATTATTGACTCCTTTTGATTTGTTTTAAGTTCGTGAAAATTATTTTTTCACATTTTTTTATAATTATATACGTAAAAGTACGTACATGAAAATTGAGATTTATATTTTATACTTACCGAAACTAAGTTTTATTTTAGAACAAAAATGAATGCTAATCTTAATAATCTTTTGAAATATATTCAAAAATATGTTTCAAAAAGTTGTTTTTTGTTCAATTAACGTAATAAAAGACGAGGAACCCAAATAGTGTCGAGAAAAAAAATGTTAACTAATTTGGGTTCCAGGTTAGGGGGTTCTTTTAATTCTCTAAAAGTAAATTACAAATAAATTACTAATAATGAATCAGTACTTTTACGTATATGGAAAACTTTTTTTTCGGGGTAATAGAAAATTATTTTTTCTTATTTTTCTAACTATATATTGTAAATTATATGACCTAAAATAAAGATTAATTACAAGTTGAAAAATTTATTTATTAACTCGGAAATTAAATATGAATGGAAAAATTGATCATTTAGAAAAATTAAGAGAAAAAGCACAATTAGGCGGTGGTGAAAAAAGAATTAAAAGTCAGCATGATAAAGGTAAATTAACTGCAAGAGAAAGAATTCAGCTACTTGTTGATGAAGGCAGTTTTGAAGAAATTGATATGTTTGTTAAACATAGGTCAAATGATTTTGGTTTGGATAAACAAAAATATATAGGCGATGGTGTTGTAACCGGTTTTGCAAAAATAAATGAAAGACCGGTTGCCGTTTTTAGTCAAGATTTTACAGTATTCGGGGGCTCCCTTTCTGAGACACATGCCGAAAAAATTTGTAAAATCATGGATATAGCAATGAAGGTTGGAATTCCTGTTATCGGATTAAATGACTCTGGCGGGGCCAGAATTCAAGAAGGTGTTGTTAGTCTTGGCGGTTATGCAGATATATTCTTACGCAACACATTAGCATCAGGAGTTATTCCACAAATCTCAGCTGTACTTGGACCTTGTGCGGGCGGGGCTGTTTATTCACCGGCAATTACAGATTTTATTTTTATGGTTAACAATACAAGTCATATGTTTGTAACCGGACCAAATGTTGTTAAAACCGTTACACACGAAGAAGTAACCTTTGAAGATTTAGGAGGAGCAGAAACCCACTCAACAAAAAGCGGTGTTGCACACTTTGCTAACGAAAGTGAAATTGAAGTTCTCCAAAATATTAGAAAACTTATGGATTACCTTCCCCTTAACTGGAAGGATAAATCGCCTGAAAAAGACTTTGACTTTTCTAAGGAAACAACAGAACCAAAGTTAGACCAAATTATTCCGGAAAATCCAAACAAACCTTACGACATGCACGATGTTATTAACCTATTAGTTGATGACGCTGAATTTTTAGAAGTGCATAAAAATTATGCTGAAAATATTTTAGTCGGTTTTGCACGTATTGGAGGTATGGCAGTTGGAATTGTGGCAAATCAGCCTGCAGTTTTAGCGGGCGTTTTGGATATTAACTCTTCAATTAAAGGTGCAAGATTTGTAAGATTCTGCGATGCATTTAATATTCCTTTACTTGTGTTGGAAGATGTTCCCGGCTTTTTACCAGGAACAGAACAAGAATGGGGTGGAATAATTAAAAACGGAGCGAAATTATTATTTGCGTTTAGTGAGGCAACCGTACCGAAAGTTACGGTTATTACCCGTAAAGCTTACGGCGGAGCTTATGATGTTATGAATTCTAAACACATCAGGGGTGATTTTAACTTTGCTTGGCCTTCAGCAGAAATTGCAGTTATGGGTCCAAAAGGCGCTGTTGAAATAATTTTTAAAAAAGATATTGAATCTGCGGAAGACCCGGAAAAAATGTTAGATCAAAGACTGTCCGAATACATTGAGAAATTTACAAATCCTTATATCGCTGCTGAAAGAGGTTTTATAGATGATGTAATTAAACCAAGCGAAACCAAGCAAAAATTAATTAATGCTTTTCAACTGTTAAAAACAAAGGTTGATAGTAATCCAAAGAAAAAACATTCAAACATTCCACTATAAAATTATGTTTAAGAAAATTTTAATTGCAAACCGTGGCGAAATTGCCGTAAGAATTGCTAAAGCATGCAGAGAGTTAAATATTACATCTGCTGCCGTTTATTCAGATGCAGATATAGAAGCACTCCATGTAAGAGTTGCAGATGAAGCACATTATATCGGGCCATCTCCTGCATCAGAATCATATCTAGATGGAGAAAAAATAATTGCTTTAGCCCAAAATATTGGTGCGGATGCCATTCATCCGGGATATGGTTTTCTTTCTGAGAATGCCGCTTTTATTAAATCAGTTGAAGATGCAGACATCTCTTTTATCGGTCCGTCATCTCAATCAGTTGAATTAATGGGCGACAAAACAACTGCCAGAACTTTGATGAAAGAGAATAATGTACCTATTGTACCCGGTACTACTGAACCAATTACTTCATTAAAAGATGCAGAGGAGACTGCTCTTAAAATAGGACTACCAATTATGCTTAAAGCTTCTGCCGGCGGTGGTGGTAAAGGTATGAGAAAAGTTGATAAAATTGAAGATTTAAAAGATGCATTGGAAAGAGCACAAAATGAATCCTTAAAAGCATTTGGTAATGATGCGGTTTATATTGAAAAATTTATTGAAAACCCTAAACACATTGAAGTTCAAAT
>JAJRZB010000171.1 GCA_024275455.1 Bacteroidota bacterium
GAAAGAATTTAAATCTGCCGGAAATTTGGTTTTGAAATTTACTGTTGCTTTGGTTCTTACATTTATGACGGCAGCTCAACCACTTTTTACTACCAATGAATATGCAAAATATTCTATACGCGGCGGTAACCCCGTGCAGATTGGTAAAGACGCACAAAGTGCAAAAAAAGCAAGCGGTGTAGATTTTAATTATGCAACTCAATGGTCGTTTTCTCCCAATGAATTATTAGATTTTTTCATTCCGCATTTTTCCGGCGGTATTTCCACGGAAATTTATGACGGCGATGCTTATCCTCAATTAAAAGGAAGACAATTACCCGGTTATTGGGGAGAAAAACCTTTTAGCGGAAACTATGCAAATATGGGAATGATACTTTTTCTTTTTGCTGTTATCGGAATTATCTATAACCGGAAGGATAAGTTTGTTATTGGTCTTACAGTGTTTGCGGTGTTTTCAATTTTACTCTCATTCGGCAGGCACTTTCCCGAACTCTACAAATTGTTTTTTTATTATGTGCCCTATTTTGCCAAGTTTAGAGCACCGGCAATGACTTTGAACGCAACCTTTATTGTAATTTTAATTCTATCCGGTTACGGATTAAAATCTTTTATTAACGCAGTTAGTGAAAAAGATACTAAAATAATTGCTTCGGTTTTTGGAGGCGGGTTGGTGATTATTATTTTTGTTTATCTTACCTATGAATCTTTTGCATATATAACTCCGCGCGAATTAAGTCAATATGATAAAAACACTATAAATATTCTTAAAGGTATAAGAAAGGAATTTTTATTAACCGATCTAAACCGACTATTAATTATAATGATTATTACAACAGGTTTTGTAGTTGCATATTTATATAAAAAAATCAGTAAGGAAATAGTTGTTGCAGCAATTTTATTATTATCAGTTATTGAAATTTATAACGTATCCGGCAGAGCTCATTCAATTATTCAGTTAAACAATCCGGAGCAATTGGAAAAAAGCGTTTTCAAAGATACACCGATTACCAAAATCCTTAAGCAAAGTGATGACTCAATGAGGGGAATTGTTTTCGGAAGCGATTTTACAAGTAATAATTATGCTTATTTTTATCCTTTAATTAGCGGATACAGTGCTATTAAACTTCAAATAGTGCAGGATGTTATTGCTCATAATTTATACTCTGCAAAAACACCGGACAAAATAAATTGGAACATTGTAAATATGCTCAGCGGAAAATTTGTAATTTCTCCGGCAGAACTTAGTTATCCGTTTTTAAAATATTTGGCAAAAGATGATGAGAAAAAACAAATTTTATATGAAAACTTAAACGCATTGCCTAAAGCCCGGTTTGTTAAAAATGTTAAAAAAATGAAAACCCCGGAAGAAGTTGTATTATTTATGAATACCGATGAATTTAAGCCCGATTCAATAGCGCTTTTAGTTTCATCAGAAGAAAGTATATCATCAAATTATTCTGGTAAAGGAACCGTAAAGTTGGTTGAGCATAATCCTAATTACCTTGAGTTTGAAGTTAATACCGATAGTGAACAATTTTTGGTAGTTTCTGAAATTTATTATCCGGAAGGGTGGGAAGCAAAATTGGATGATAAAGAAATTAAAATATATCAAGTTAACCATTTGTTAAGAGGAGTAATTGTTTCACCGGGGCAGCATAAATTAACATTTGAGTTTAAACCGGCTACTTATTATTCTGCTCTTACTTATTTGTGGATTGGTAATTTGGTAATTCTTGGACTTATATTAGTTCCGGGTATTATGAGGGTCAAAAAGAAAAAAGCATAATTTATGCAGAATAATTCTTTAGTAGTTTAAAAGAAAAAGAGTTGCATCTAAAAATATATTTATTATTTTATACGTGTATTTTATAAATAAAATAGAAGTGTGATGAACCAAAAATTAACATTAACTGTTGAACGTAAATTAATAAAAAGAGCAAAACGATATGCTAAATCGGAAGGAAGAAGTTTATCAAGTATTGTTGAGAACTACCTAAAAGCAATTACCAAAGAAGAAAATGAAGAAACGGATATAGAAATATCTCCCCTTGTAAAATCTCTTAAAGGTTCTTTTAAATTGCCTAAAGATCTTGATTATAAAAAAGAACTTCAGGATGCCCTTACAGAAAAATACTTAAAATGAAAAATATTCTAATAGATACTGATGTAATATTGGATTTCTTTTTTGATAGGAGACCTTTCTCTAACTATGCTTCAATCATTATTTCTATGTGTTAAAAAAAGAAAATTAAAGTATTTGTTACACCTGTTATTATAAGCAACACTTATTATATATTAAGAAAAACAGCTCCGCATAAAAAAGTATTGGAAAAGTTAGTTTTACTGCTTTCGATTGTTGATGTAATAAATATAGATAAGAATGTGATTTTACAAGCAATAAATTCAGGGTTTAGCGATTTTGAAGATGCTTTACAAAATTACGCATGTTTAAAACATGGAAGAATTGATGTAATAGTTACAAGAAATGTAAAAGACTTTCGCAAAAGCGAAATAAGTGTTCAGACCCCTAAAAATTTTGTTGACTCAAAAAGAATAAATTCTGCAAACCGTAAGTAAAATACTCTTTCCTTTTAAATTATTTCCATTATATTTCGAGTAATAAAATTACTCATTATGCTAAAATCAATAATTACATCTGAAACCAGGATTAAACTATTGCTAAAGTTTTTCCTCAATCCCAAAACCAGCGGATATCTACGTCAGCTCAGTACTGAGTTTAATGAATCGACCAATGGAATAAGGGTTGAA
>JAJRZB010000172.1 GCA_024275455.1 Bacteroidota bacterium
AATCCGAGTCCCATTAAAACTTTTTCTATTTGAGAGTCAATTGAATAAAACCCAATTTCTTCTTTCCGATGATTTAGTTCTCCAATTTGTTCTAATAGTTTTGCATATTCCGGTGTATCGTGCTTTGTAGTTTTAATTAATTTTGATAAACTTTTTTCTTCTTCTTCAATTGAATTTATTAAATCTATCGAGTTTCTGACTTCGGCAAATATTGTATTATTATTTAGTGAGATTATTTCTTGAGGAAGGTAACCAATTTTAATTCCCTTTTTATACTGAATTTTACCGTCTTCAGGTGCTTGTTTACCGGCAAGCATTTTAAGAAGGGTAGATTTACCGGCACCATTGGAACCGACTAACGCAATTTTATCGGTTTCTAAAATTTTTAGATTAACATTTTCGAATAAATTTGTACCGGAGAATTTAACGGAGAGATTAAGTATATCTATCATAAAAAAATTACTTTCTTAAAACTGCAATTTTAGTGTGCCCAACTTCATTTATTTCAGAATCGAAAGCAACAATAATATATATGCCACTTGCAACTAAACGTCCGTTAAAATCTTTACAATTCCAAGTAGTAGTTCTTCCGCCAATAGATTTGAACTGGTTTATTAGTTTACCTGAAATATCTAAAATTTTTATTTCCGAATCTTCAACTAAGCCATCAATATTAATAATAGGATTTGTTGCAGACGAAATAGTTATTGGATTTGGATAGGCATATAAATTGGAAAAATCCTTATTAGGCTTAATAAAAAGAGTTGAAATTGCTGTTACACCAAAATCGGTCCCGACATAAACTATTCCATTTTGTTCATCAATAGTAAGACTTTTAATATTATCTGTCGGTAGAGTAGAGTTTGACTTTGTATAATTTGCTAAAAGTACTGAGCCATCGGAACTTGTTAGAAAAACACCCTTTTCCGTTCCGAACCATTTTTGGTTAATGGGGTCTACTGCAATTGCATTTATTGTCTGCTGTCTCATTGAAAAATATTGGTCATTTCTAATAGAGTTTGGATTAGATGGCTCCGGGATTACATCAATTCCAATACTTGTTCCAATAATAAGTTCACCGAATTTATCAATTGCCAGGGCATTAATATCTTTATCTCGTAACCCTGTACTTGTTGTTATTTTTCCCCATATATCATCCGATAAATTTTCCGGTGTTCCGTTTTCATTAAAATAATAAAGACCCACTTCTCCCAAACCAATAACTCCAAACCACTTTGTATTATATTGGTCAATGACCAAATTTTTTGTTTGAACTATTTCCGGAGATAAGGGGGAGGCAAATTGATAATGATACCAATTGTTATCAACCGTTAAAACACTTAAAGGTTTTTTATCAGCTGCCCAAAAGTTAAGTATCGAAGCATTGCCGCTGTTATCTTCCAGAACATCATTTATTACGATAAAATCGTTATCTACCGGAATTCCAACAATATCGGTATTATCAGCATCAAATTGGATAAAAGCATTATCCCGGTATCTTACAAATCCGTATCCCCAATTAGAGAAATAAACAGAATTTTTTGATGAAGAAACTCTATGAAAACTATTAGTTTTAAAAACCGGAGTATTATTTTTATCAAGGAATTCCCAAATTTCACCATTGAATTTTAACACTCCAATTCCATTTACATCATCACCTGTACCGCACCATAAATTACCTTCAAAATCAACCGTCATACTTGGGAACGAATTAACTTTAGGTCCGTTTGGGAAAAGTATTTTTGCTGAATTATTACTATAATATATAGTTCCTAAGTTAGAAGCAATTGCAATAGAGTTATCATCACTAATAAAGAATTTACTAAACTCAACATTTTCTTTTTGATAAACTATTTCGTCAATTCCATTATACTTATGTAATGAATTCGATTGCAAAGAATAAAGTGAACCATTAAGTACCTGAACATCTAAAACTTCGTTGTTATTATAAAGAACAATATCCCAACTATTATTATTTTTTTTAATTAAACCTCTATTACTGGAAATATAAACTTCATTATTAAATTCTGTAATAGCCGAAATACTATTAGCCGGTAATTGCGATTGTAAAAAAACATTATCCCAAGTTTCCGGTGCCGGTAAATTGTTTAAGCCGGTTTTCTTAAAAGCTAATCCAGCTTGAGTTACAACATAGATAGTGGAGCCTATATAAACATTATAAACCGGAGTTTCACTGGAGAAATCTCCAAATTTTAATACACTGTCTAAAATAGAAAAGTCATTTGTATTTATAAGAACCAACCCGAAAGCAGTTGAAACAAATGCAGTATCACCACTAATTGTAATATCATTTATAGTTTTAATACTTTTATATGTTTTAAATATCTGCAAAACCGTATTAATTTTACCGGTTTCAGGGTTATAAATATTTACATATCCTTCTGAAGTACCGAACCAAATATTATTTTTTTCATCAATTTCAACTGCTGTAATCAAGTTGCTTGCAATTCCTTCCGATTTTGTAAGAGACAAATATGAACTGTCTTGCCAAAAACCAAAAGCTCCGCCGTTTGATGCTGACCACACCACACTTTCCTTAATTGTCACATCATTTACAAATTTTTTGTCAGTATAATTTTGCCAACTTTTTATTTGTTGAGCTGATAAATTAATAAAAGAAAAAAATATTACGGTTGCCAAAAATTTAATCATTTATTTCCTTAAGTAAATTATAACTAAAAATATATATTTATATTTCAGTAATCAGTTCAAATACTAATGACCTATAAATCAAAATTAAATAGTTTTTAAAACTAAAACGTTATTTCTAATATTTTCAAGAATTGTTGGCGTAGTATAATATTGTCCGAAATTAGATTCATCGTTTCTAAATCCTCCGTGAAAATCTGAACCTCCTGATTCTAAAAGACAGTATTGATTAACAATTCCTTTATAAAATTTTTGCAGATATTTTTTATGCGAAGAATGAATTACCTCTATACCGTCTATTCCAAGACTAATTAAATTTTTAAGTATGGATTCTTTCATGTGTCCCGGATGAGCTATAAAAGATAGTCCGCCCGCATCACTAATTATTTTTATGTCACTTTGCGGAGAAACATGAATTTTCCTTTCAAAAGCAGGGCAATCATCTCCAATGTATTTATTAAATGCTTGATGGAAACTTTTAACTAACCCTTTGTTCAATAATGCACTAGCTATATGAGGTCTGCAAATTGGGGAACCGTTAGATACATTTTTTACATCTTCAAAAGTAATATTCAAGCCAATAGAGTTGAGTTTCTTAATAATTCTTTTTGCCCGATGAGTTCGTTCATTTCTGAAAAACTGTAAATAATTTTTCAACTCATTATTTTTGTAATCTATAAAATATCCGAGTAAGTGGACTTCTGAACCTTCTACATCGGTACTTAACTCTAAACCTGGTATTACTTCAATGCCAATTTCTTCACCATACTTAATAGCTTCATCAATTCCATCAACAGTATCATGATCAGTTATTCCAATTGTAGATATTCCCTTTTTTTTTGCCAGATCTAACAATTCTTTAGGAGTTAGTGCCCCATCCGAATAAGTTGTATGAGTATGTAGGTCTACCTTTTTAGTCAAATTTTATCTTCTTTCAATAAATGTTTAAAAATATAAATTTAGCTATTTATCATGAGTATTTCATCAATAATAAATTGTTATTTAATCAATATTCAATTTTACGCAAAAACTAACATAATATTAGGAGCTTTAAACTTAGTTTAATTGTAATTAAAGACGCAAAATAGTATTTTTAACAATTGTAAATTAAAATTAATATAACCTAAATTTAAGGAGTAAATACATGGCAATCAAAGTAGGAATTAATGGATTTGGACGTATTGGCAGGCTTGTTTTTAGAAGGGCATTAGAATTAGGCGGTTTCGATTTTGTTGGAATTAATGATTTAACTGATGCAAAAACTTTAGCACATTTATTAAAATATGATTCAGTTCACGGAAGATTTAACGGTACCATTAAAGTTCAAGGTAATAACTTAATTGTAAATGGAGATAAAATTAAAATTACTGCTGAAAGGGATCCGAAAAAATTAAATTGGGGTGATTTAGGAGCTGATGTAGTAATTGAAGCTACAGGAGTCTTTAGAACAAAGGAAGCCTGTATGATGCACATTGAAAGTGGCGCTAAAAAGGTAATTCTTACAGTTCCTGCAAAAGATGAAATTGATGCAACTATAGTTTTGGGTGTTAATGATAAAGCCTTAAAAGCAAAACATAAAATTATTTCTAATGCTTCGTGCACAACTAATTGCCTGGCTCCAATGGCTAAGGTACTTAATGATACTTTCGGAATTAAACAAGGATTTATGACTACTATTCATGCATATACTAATGATCAAAGAATTTTAGATTTACCTCATTCAGATTTAAGAAGAGCCAGATCTGCGGCGGTTTCAATTATCCCAACTACAACCGGAGCTGCTAAAGCCGTTGGTAAAGTTATACCTGAATTAAACGGCAAGTTAGACGGAATGGCTATGCGTGTTCCAACGCCTGATGGTTCAATAACAGATTTTGTTGCTGTTCTTAACAAAAAAACTACTGTTGAAGAAGTAAATGCAGCATTTAAAAAAGCTGCAAAAGGTAAACTAAAAGGAATAATGGAATATACCGAAGATCCAATTGTTTCCGCAGATATTATCGGAAACTCACATTCAAATATATTTGATTCACTTTCAACAATGGTGCAAGGTAATATGGTTAAGGTTATTGGCTGGTATGATAACGAATACGGATATTCATGCAGAGTTGTTGATTTAATGAAAAAAGTTGCAAAATAATTTTATTAGGGTAATTTATTAAGACGTGGGAATTTTATATTTCCACGTCTTTTTTTTAGGTTATTTTTAAAGTCATTCCAACGGAGAGGAAATGAAGAAACTATTTATTGAAGATGTAAATCTTAATGGTAAAAAAGTTTTAATCAGAGTCGATTTTAATGTTCCACTAGATGATAATTTAAAAATTACTGATGATATTAGAATTACATCGGCACTACCTACAATTAAAAAAGTTATAACCGATGGAGGGTCTGCTATTTTAATGAGCCATTTGGGCAGACCAAAAGGAGAGGTTAACCCTAAGTTTAGTCTTAAACCTGTTGCTATCAGATTAAGCGAATTACTAGGACAAGAAGTAAAATTTGCCGAGGATTGTGTAGGAGAAACCGTAAAAGAATTAGTTGGAAACTTAAAAGAAAAGGAAGTTCTTCTTTTAGAAAATTTAAGATTTCATACTGAAGAAACTAAAAATGATCCTGAATTTGCAAAACAGCTATCCGAATTAGGAGATATTTATATTAATGACGCATTTGGTTCTGCACATCGGGCACATGCTTCTACCGAAGGAGTTACAAAATACTTTGATATTTGTGCTGCCGGATATTTAATGAAAAAAGAATTAGACTATTTAGGAAATGCAATTGCAAATCCTGAAAGACCTTTTACTGCCATTTTGGGCGGAGCAAAAATTTCCGGTAAAATCGATGTAATTCAAGAACTTATGAATAAAGTCGATAATTTAATTGTTGGTGGTGGAATGGCTTACACATTTTACAAAGCTGAAGGTAAAGAAATAGGTAAGTCATTATTGGAAGAAGATAAAATTGAACTGGCTAAGGAAATTTTAGAAAAGGCAAAATCGAGCGGGATAAATTTTATGTCACCTGAAGATGTTAGAATTGCAGCCGAATTTAGCAATGATTCTCCATCTGAAGTTGTAAGTATAGATTCAATTACGGCAGATAAAATGGGATTGGATATTGGGACAAAAACAATAGAAAAGTTCAAAAATGTTATTACAAATAGTAAAACGGTTGTTTGGAACGGTCCTATGGGTGTTTTTGAGTTTG
>JAJRZB010000173.1 GCA_024275455.1 Bacteroidota bacterium
ATTATATTTTTTCCCATCAACAAAGAATTCACCCCTATGGTGTTCAGCAAAAGCATAAATTAGCAAATTCTTATCTGAGGCTGATGGGAACTGTGATATTTGAAGCCAAGTTCTAGCTTCTTTTTTTTTTTTTTTTCACCATCAAAGAGTTCAAATTTTACTTCTACTGGTGAAATATTATTGAAATAATCATCAAATTTTTGTTCTGAATTATATGGGGGTATTAAAAAATACTCTTCATCTGAAAAATCATAGTTGTTGTTTTTATCTAATATAATCTTAGTTGTACCATTTGAGTCTTTGGAAGTTAATATGCCTACATGAAGTTTAATAAATTCTTTTGAGTACTCCGATTCCCTAGGATTCCAATTCCAACCCTCTTTTAATTCATTGAATCTTTTTTCACTAATTTTACCATGATAATAATTTTGATAAGAATGTTGCATAAAGTCTGTAAACAAAACTCTAAAAGTCATACTTTCTAAATCATTTTGTATCCCTTTGTACTCTGGTATCGTATGAATAAAGGTATCATCTTTATTGATTATCCTAAGTGGAATACCAATATGTGGGAATGGTCCAAATCCTTTAATTTTTTTAGTTTTTATACAAATTGTATCAGGGTATTGGGCATGTAAACACGAAATTGCAAACGATAATATTATTACTAGTATTAAATTAAGTTTTATCATATTTCACTTTTTTGCTTTACACATAACGACGTTGCCGAAAAGCCGTCCGCCCCAAACAGCAAGGCTTCGCCAATACGGTCACGTCAATTTATTTCAAACAGTAGTTAAATTGTCCGACAACAACTGCTGTTTGTGGTTAATTTAATTATCATATCCCCCTTTTTGTTGCAATTTTGAACTAAACATCAAACTTACTATTTACAACCGATTGCCAAACTCAGCGAAGCGGTCGGCTTGAGCGGCTGGTTATGTGCGGTTTTTATTTATTATATACCTTTAGCTTAAGAAATTTATTAAATGGATCAAAGTCTCTATCATTATGTAATAATGTAAATTTGTTTTGAATGCAAAAGGTTGCAATCATAGTGTCAATTGTTTTTCTAACAGTAATACCTTTTTTTCTTAAAAAGCGATAGTTCTTAGCACTTTGAATTGCTATTTCTTTGCCTCCAATATCAAAGCAAGGAAATGATAATAGAATTGTTTTTGCTTTCTGGAATTCTTTATCACTTCTAAATCCTTGTAGAACTTCAGTTAGAACATAATCACCAATAACAACAAGTTCTTTCCCAAGTATTGAGTCTAAAACTTCAACTTGCCAATTATTTTTGCCATTAAAATAATCAATGAGTACAGTGGAGTCTAAAAATATCATTAATCAACTCTCATTTTTTCAATATCACCATCCCACTTTAATTTCCCTCGAAGTGCTTTTAATTTAGCTTGTTTTCTGATGCTAATTAATGTTTTTAATCCTTCTTCAACAACTTCTTTTTTAGTTTTTAAGCCAGTTGATTTAAGAGCAAGATCCATTAACTTATCATCAATTACAATATTAGTTCTCATTTTTACCTCTTTATATAATGTGTAATGATGTCAAGAATATACACATTGTATTGATTCCATGCAAATAATTTTTTGAGCATATAACGGCGTTGCAAATAACTTGTCTGCCCCAAAATTAAAATGACAAGTTAAATTGCACACGCTAAAATTTATGCAAACAGTAGTTGTTTTTTATTACAACTGCTGTTTGCTGATTACTTAAATTTACTTTCAATATTAAATTGCAATGTTACTTAACCCCTTAAACTTACCATTTACAATCTCCCGCCAGACCAAGTGAAGCGGTCGGGTTGATTTGCTGGTTATGTTGTTTTTTATTTTAATAAAATCATTTTGCGTGAATAATTGAATTTATTTGACTCCAAGCGATATATATATATACTCCACTTGATAAATTACTACCATCGAAGATAATTGTGTAACTCCCCGGAGATTTTTCTTCTGATAATAAATTCTTTATTTTTTTACCAAGTATATTGTAAATGTTTATTCTAACAAAGGATCTTTCAGAAACAGTATATCTTATTGATGTAATTGGATTAAACGGGTTGGGATAATTCTGTTCTAGCGAAAAATTGTTTGGTGAAATATGTTCGTCCTCTAAAGACGTGATATATTCACCATACTCTATACCGTCTAACCTGGCATATATTAAATTATAACCTAAAAAACTAAAATAACAAAAAGGAAAAGTGGCGTAAGATGCTTATTTTTAAGTAGTTACAAATAAAAACAAAGCAAACAAACACCACTTTTCAGATGAACAAAAATACAAAACATTTAGCATATAAAACTCAAAAA